>CBDUMB010000052.1:0-11183 GCA_965368205.1 uncultured Pseudomonadaceae bacterium
GGCTTCCATGAGGTCATCGTCCTGCTCAAGGGCGGTTTCCACCAGCTTTTCACGGAACTCTTCAACCTTATCTACCATGTCGGCAGGTACTTCTTTGATGTCGTAGGCTTCTGGATTGCCGCTCTCATCCCAGACGTATGCTTCGCGGGTCAGTACATCCACTACGCCGCAGAAATTGTCTTCTTCACCAATAGGCAAAGTCATAACCAGAGGTACTGCGCCGAGAACTTTTTCGACCTGATCAATAACGCGGTAGAAGTCGGCGCCAAGGCGGTCCAGCTTGTTGACAAAAATCAGGCGGGCAACCTCAGATTCGTTAGCGTAGCGCCAGTTGGTTTCTGACTGAGGTTCAACCCCGCCGGATCCACAGAATACGCCAATACCACCATCCAGTACTTTCAGCGAACGATATACTTCAATGGTGAAGTCAACGTGTCCTGGTGTGTCAATGATGTTCAGACGGTGTCCATTCCACTCACACGACGTTGCAGCGGATTGAATAGTAATCCCGCGCTCCTGCTCTTGTTCCATGAAGTCGGTGGTTGCTGCACCGTCATGAACTTCGCCGGTTTTATGGATTTTACCGGTGAGTTTAAGGATGCGTTCGGTCGTGGTGGTTTTACCCGCATCCACGTGTGCAAAGATGCCGATGTTCCGATAGAGCGCTAAGTCAGTCATGTTGGTTCTCTAAAAGTCTCTTTATGGGTAGCTCTCGTAACGTAACTTATTGATAAATAAGGATATTTTAATAGAGCAGAATTCTCGAGCGCGTACCTTACCACTGAACGTGTTAAAGCTCACGCGAATTATTAGGCCAGTCTGCGCTCCAATTTAACGTCAGCTGTGCAGATCGGCATATACAGGGGCGTGATCCGAGGCGGTAAGGCCATCAAGCTTTTTGCGATAGTCTCGATCTATGACCACTTCCCGGGTGGCTGCCACTGCTGCCTGAGTGCCGAGCAGAAAGTCGATGCGCAGACCGTGTTTACGGTGGAATGCGCCGCCTCGATAGTCCCACCATGAAAACGCCTGTTCTTCAGGATAAAGATGGCGATAGAGGTCGGTCAGACCGGTATCCATTACAGCCGCAAAACGTTTGCGCTCATCCTCTGTATAAAAGATGGTGCCTGCGCCGGCCTCACCACGCCAGCCGTCAAGTGCGGTTGGCACAATGTTGAAATCTCCGCACAGAATACGCTTGGGGTGATCGCCCACAGACCAGTGTGCAACCAGGCTGTCATACCACGCCAGTTTGTTTGCATAGTCGTCATGTTGCAGCGACTTGCCGTTGGGGCAATAAACCGTGGTGAATTCAATCCCGCCGTCAATCTCTGCGGTAATCAGGCGGGCGCCCCAGTGCTCCTGGCCTGGCAGCCCGATCTGGCGCAATTCTGCATCTACATTTGTCAGAATGGCTACGCCATTCCAACTCTTCTGACCATGTACAAGGGCTTTGTATCCGAGCGCTTCGAATTCCTCGTGCGGAAAGTCTTCTGTGGGTGTCTTCAGCTCCTGCAAACCGACGACATTGGGTTTTCGGTCTGCAAGCCAGAGCTTCATGAAGTCTAATCGGGCGCGTAGCCCATTGATGTTCCAGGTCGCGATTCGCATGTTGTGTTTGTGCCAGTCCCGGCGGGTCATTTTTCGAACCGGCACAATACCGCAAGCAAGCCGTCATTGTCTCTTACCAGGTTGAGGCCGGTTGCCTCGCCTGCAAATTCAGGCGGATAATGCGCCGCTTATGCCGCACCGCTGTATTACTCATGCTGTCTAAAATTGTGCTTCGAGACCCCGACGAAGGGTGCTGGTATGTCTATGATCACCCGGTTCAGGTGGTCACCACATCCCGTCTGGCAGACGTTGAAGCCACTTTGCAGGCGGTCGAGGACCTGGTCGACAAGCAGGGGTGGTATGCCGCTGGCTTTGTGAGTTATGAGGCTGCTGCAGGGTTTGATGCAAAGCTGGAAACGCAGCAGCCGGATTCGCTGCTGCCTCTGGTGTGTTTTGGTTTATTTGCTGCGCGTGTTCCACTGCAGAGTCTGATGAGTGAAACAGATTCGAGCGCAGACGCCGTCAGCAGTATTCGGGAGGCGCCAATAAACTGGCAGATGGTAGATACACCGGACAGCTACAAGACACGGGTAGAGTTGATCAAACAACATATCGCTGCCGGCGAAACCTACCAGGTCAACCTCACCACACAACTACAGGGTGATGGGCAGGTGAACTTTGCCACTTTCTGCCGGATTGCCCGTGATGCACCCTACGGCGCCTATATCAGCGCTGATAACTTTGACATCGTTTCAGCATCCCCTGAACTCTTTTTCCAGTGTGATCGGGATACGGTGACCTGCCTGCCGATGAAAGGCACGGCACCTCGCGGGTTCAGTGCGATGCAGGATCAACGCCAGGCGCAGTGGCTGCAAAACTCGGTAAAAAACCAAGCCGAAAATCTGATGATTACCGATATGGTGCGTAACGATCTGGGACGGGTTGCGCTGCCTGGCTCGGTTGCGACGTCGGAGCTGTTTGATGTGAACGCATTTTCAACAGTTTGGCAAATGACGTCCACAGTCACCGCGCAAACGCCCATCGGTGTGACCGATCTGTTTCGCGTCCTGTTTCCGGGTGCCTCCATAACCGGGGCGCCAAAGCGGGCCAGCATGGCGTTTATCCAACAATATGAAACAACTGCGAGGGCAGTGTATACCGGCGCGATCGGGATGCTGGCGCCTGGTCGTATTGCTCGATTCAGTATCGCTATTCGCACCGCCTGGTCTGATAAGAAGAACAATAGAAGTTTTTATGGTGCCGGTTGCGGTATCGTTTGGGATTCTGATGCGGCTGCAGAATTGCGAGAACTGCAACTGAAAACTCAAGTGCTTGCAACGCAGCAGCAGGACTTTCGGTTGATAGAAACCATGCGCGGTACATCTGACGGTATTTATATGCTGGACGGACATCTTGCCCGTCTCCAGAACAGCGCTGATTACTTCGGCTTTGTCTGCGATCTGCATGCAATAAAAGCAGAGCTGGCAGCTCTGCGTGTAGATCATCCCGTGAAAGTGCGTTTGACGCTCGCTCGAGATGGTCGCGTTGATATTGAAGTTACAGAAATTCCCAGCAACCCCTCACCACAGCCAATAATGCTGACGCCGAAAGCTGTTGATACCCAGCAACCCTGGCTCTATCACAAAACAACCTGTCGTGAGGTTTATGACGCGGCAAGCAGTCAGGTGCCAGATGAGTGTGAAGCAGTGCTGGTCAACAGCGCGGGGTTTGTTACCGAATCTGTTATTGCAAACGTTGTTTATCAGCTGGATGGGAAATTATTCACCCCACCCGTTGATGACGGCTTGTTACCCGGCGTCTTACGTACGGCTGAAGTTTCTGCAGGAAATGTGGTTGAACGCTCGCTTCAGATTTCACAAGTCGATGAAGTTGAACGATGGTTCCTTGTAAATACTCTGCGGGGCTGGCGTGAAGCAAGCTTTCGTAAGGCAGCAAACTCGCCTTGAAAGCTTGATTGCCTGGGGCGACAGCGCGTCCTGGCTAGGACGCCAGGGCAATGTTTGCGGGTTCACGGAAGTCTTTGCGGCCGGGTATGTAGGTCGCTATCCTGGGCACTTCGCGTAGCGTGATACACATGTCTTTTAAGCCGCGTTGTTCGGCGTCGCGTTCAACCAGGTTGCAAATTTCACGCGCTACATTGGCGCCAGTGACACATTGCAACATGCCATATTCCTCGTTGATACGCGCGCCGGCCAGATAGGCATCTGCACCAGCGGCGTTAAAACGTGCGTAAGCAATATTCAGTCCTGGCGCGCCAGCATCTAAAAGCATATCCATGACCATTGAGCATTGTTCTCGTTTGGCCCAGGCAGACAGGCAAACCTGCTCTTCTGCCTGTGTGGTTTCTGTTCGCAGAACATCTACACCCACGCCGCGTCCCTGGCCACCGATATTAAACACAGACTGATCTCGCCAGTGGGTATGACCACTTAAGTGGTCGATGGCATTAATGATCTGCTGCATGTTGGCATCGTAGTGGTGATGAGAAATTCTACTGGGCAGGTTGAACATGCCACGATCGATTTTCAGTCGATACATGAATCCCCGGCCCGGCAAGTGCAGATCTCCTGCTTTAGCCATCGCTTCGAAGACACCGTCGGCATCGCTTTCTTCGGTGATCACCATCATCACCTCTTTTTCGTGTTCTTTGGTAATGCGCAGCCAACCCAGTCGGTCACGCAGGCCGCGTCCCTCACAGTAGTAAACAACCGGGCCATGTGTCCCTGAATTGATAGCTGCTTTGGATACGCGATCAGCATTATTGTGCCCAACTATGGCCAGGATGATGCTGAGGTCTTCGGTAAGGCTGTGTTGACTGCTTGTTACCCCTGCACCTTCACGGCCAGGCCAGACGTGGAATTCGGAGCCCAGGTATACAGAATCACAAGGCGTACTGAATACTGCGCCAGTGGCCTGCTGGTGGAGGCGCCCGGTTTCAACAATGGTGCTCACAAGTCGCGCCACGTCCGCATCGGGTACAAGCATCTGCAGCATGGTTTTTGCCGGGCTGATGGGTGGCAGCCATCGCTTCCACCAGTGATCCTGTAATAACGTGCCGCGTGCTTTCCAGACCAGTGCGCTGGTGCCCGGGTCTTCAAGTACCACCGGCAAAACGCTGTTTGTATTTGCGTTAGGCAGGATGGCTGTAACAATCGAGAATTTGTCGCCATTTGCGAACATCAGGTTGCCTCCGCTTCGATCAGTTCGGCATCATCAGCTGATACCTCAGCAGTGTTGTCCCGCTGGCTGTATTGGGTATACAAACCCACCGTTAAAACTGTCAGGATCGGCCCCACGGATGCCAGTGCCAGAATGCCGAACCCATCGGCAACGCCAGGTACGTTGGCACCCACGCCGAGACCCATTGCCAGAACTAACGGTACAGTTATGGGGCCGGTGGTTACACCTGCACTGTCCCAGCTGAAGTTGACAAAGCTATGCGGCGATATCCAGGTCAAAACCAGAACTAACAGATAAGGTGGAATCAGCATCCATATAAGGGGAAGGTTGTAGGCCATTTTAAATATGCCGGCCGCGATCCCGAAACCGACCCCAACGGCAACACTCTGCATGAGCAGTTTTTTGCGGAAGGCGCCGACCGTAATTCGTTCAACCGTATCACCCAGTGCATTCAGTGCAGGTTCGGCCAACGTTGCACCATAGCCGAGGAAAAAGGCGAAACCGATGGCAACAAATTTGCCCCAGTGATCGCTGAATAATGGGCCTTCAACATGGTCGAGCCCCCAGGGTAATATCTCTGCAAACGCAACAGGCACGTTGCTGCCCAGTTGACCACCCAGCGGTGTTAGACCCAGAGCAATGCCCAGGCCAAACAAGGTCATGCCGGCAAAAGCAAACAGAACGCCGATACCGACGTCGTTACGTGGCGCCAGCCGCTGGCGTAATACCAGCCGCAGCACGATATACAGGAACAGACACAGAGGGATAATGGCGCGTAGTGCATCCATTCCCGCGGCGCTGAGTTTGTCTGAAAAATTGCTTTGTTCGTCCCAGGTCTGATCGCTGAGGACTTCGAAGTCGCGCTGATACAATTTTTTGATGGTCAGATCAGGTTTTTCAACGGTTATAACGCCGTTATCCAGTTCGGCTGAACCGCCATGAAATTCAAGCACATATCCTTCAGGCAACTTGCCGCTGTGCAGGTATTCGGCGTATTCGTCTGAATCGATGGGCTCAAGGCTTTTTTCCAAGGTGGGTGTGCTGTTGTTGTTCTGAGTGGCCGTTTCAATTTCTGTGGAGCCTGTGTAATTGGCTGCTCCCCAGTAGTCTTGTTGGGCATAGTGGAGCAGCGACAGGCACAGCACAGCAAGAATGGGAAATAAAGAAGCCAAAGTGACGATCCCAAAACCGGAATGTCCACCACTGCCATTGCCGCTGCTGACAACACGACAGACACCTATGCCCAGGGCCAGTACCAGAGGAACAGTAACCGGTCCGGTGGTAACAGCGCCACAGTCCCAGGCTAAACCCAGTACGTCAGCTAACACAGGCACGCGAGAAAAATAGAACGACAGCGCCAGTAACAGGCCGACAACAGGTATTGCCAGATATTTGAGCGGCCAGGCAAAAAAGAAGCGTAAGACACCAATCATCACGGCTAAGCCCACGCCCACGCCAACTGAGCCGACAAGCTGGCCGGAGAAGTCGTTTAACAAGCTGTATAACAAAGGTGCCTGGTCTGGTTTTACACCTGCACCCGCTGCTTTGAGCACCGCGATGGCGGGTTCGGCAAAGGTGGCACCAACACCAAGCAGAAAGGCAAAAAGAAGAATCACAGGCATGCGGCTGTTTTTGGGCAGAATCGAACCAATCTCTTCTCCCAGCGGCATAAGGCCCAGGCGCAGGCCTTCCATGAAAAACATGAGGCCGACAGCCACAACAAATATGCCGATCGCAATCATGGCGGCATAAACGATGGGTAACTGTAGAATCAGCAGCTGAAAAATAATCAGATACGCGACAATGAACCAGATACCTTCTACCTGATTCATGAAATTGCGTTTTACATATGGCCATAGGATACGCAGCGTATCGCGGGCGCCCAGTTTAAATCTGGGGTTGTCCATCATGTCTGCCATTTGCCTTCCATTGCTTTCAGCTCACTCAAGGTTTATCGGCACCATTACGAAAGACTTGAGGCGATCGTCTAAGGGGTTTCTGCAATAGCGTGATGTTGATGTTCGCGCTACTCTCATAGCTGAATTTGAGAACCAGAAAGTCGGGAGAGTTGTGCCAGATGGATATACAAAAAATCATCACAGTCTTAGATAAACCCAAACATGATCAAGTGGCCTGGCGCCGGACTCTTGCGCTACAGAAAGTCAGTGGTGCAGCGGCGGAAGTGGTTTCTTTTTCCTGGAATGCAATGTGTGAGAGTTCATCAGGTTTGTCGGCAGATGAGCGGCGTAAACTCCGTCATTCACTGGTAGAAGAGCGCAAAGCCTGGTTGGAAGACCTGGTTGCAGGCCATTCGGTACGCAGTCGCACGATATGGACACATGATATTGCGCGCTGGGTTATTGAAGAAGTTGAAAAGAAAAAGCCTGATCTGGTGGTTAAGACCGTGCACAAATCTGGTTCTCTGGTGCACACGCCGATTGATTGGCAGCTTCTGCAGGACTGTCCAGCACCTGTTCTGCTCACCACAAAAAGGCGTCGAAATACAAACCGTGTGGTCATGGCGGCAATTGATCCACGTGCGACCGATACCAAACATCGTCACCTCAATTGCAATGTGCTTGAAGCGGCCCATCGTTACGCGGCGTTGCACGATGCACAGGTGCACGTTGTCTTCGCAGTAGAAGTTTCCAAGGTACTGCTGGATCTGGATATTATCGGCGAGCGAACCAGCAAGAAGAAAATTGTCGAAAAAATCACGCCGGAACTCGATCGTTTACTTGCGCCTTATAAAATTCCTAAATCACGGATTCATATGCCGGTTGGCAAAACTGGCGCGGTAGTGGCGCAAACGGCGCGTAAGTACAAAGTAGATACGCTGGTGGTTGGCACGTATGCCCAGCGAGCACGACGGATGGTTGGGCTGGGAAACACGGCTCAACGCATCGTGACTAAATCTGCATGTGATGTACTTGCTGTACATCCCTGATCACGGGTATTGATATACCGCGTAGGGAGGGACCCAAACCTGATAGGTGGGTTCCAGAAAAGATGTGATGTCGATGAGCTGCTGTACTGACATAACCTCGTTGTAAACCGGCATGCGCGATTGGCCTTCTGGTGTAGTTGTCATCAGGTTAGTGCCGCGTGATAAACGGTGTGATGGATTGATGATTGAAGTAACCAGGTCGTCGTAGGTTTTTACGCGACTGACAGTGCCCCCAAGTTCAACGTGGATTGCACCGGGTGTGAGAGGCGCATGTTCAATCTGATTGGTAACGCTGTGGCAGCTGTTGCATTTGAGTTCGGTGAACGCCTGCTTGCCCGCAGCTTTGTCACCAGGCGGAAGAACAAACTCTTTGCGCTCGCAACCGGCGGCGGCCAACAGGGTCGCGATAAGCATGATCAGGGCTCGATAACCGAACCTGGTGTTGATTAAGTCAGGCATAATGGTTCATTCATATGGGTTTACCTGCAAGTTAGCGTGTGATATCCATCTGGCATATAGGGGATAAGCGTCTGCGCCTACGTAGAATTGCGCATCCGCACAGTACTAGAGTTTTGTTTGTATAGACAATTGAATCACGCGCAGAGTCTTAAGGGTCACGCATGCGAAAAATAATGATGTTCACTTACGTGATTGTACCTCTGCTTCTGCTTGCAGCGTGCCAGACACCAATGCAGACGGGTAATCAATGTGTCGTTGCCCCAGGGTTTCTGGCTGGGCAATCCACATTCACCTGGCGAGCAGATAAACCCATCGACGTGAATGACGGCACGGGTTACATCAGTCCACTCATGGAGCGCGGCCTTGCTGATGCGGTTATTGCGGAGTTATCCAGCAAAGGTTTCAGTTTTGTTGAACGCATTCCGGATGTCAGTGGCCTTGTCGATCAGCCTGCGGATATCGAGGTTGCACTGACTCTGCGCACCCGCCGCGAACTGGTATCCGTCACGGTAAACAACTCTCCTTGTCTGGACGCAGACTGCTGGGAGCGCATCGATCCGGGTTCCAGTACCCGGATGGATACACGCACGGTTGGTTTTATGGCTGCGGACGTTTATTTCGCGGGCGAGCCGATCTGGCGTGGCTGGGTTGAACGCGACCTGTTTCCTCAGGACCGGGATGCTGCTAAAGAAGTTATCAGCGAGTCGGTACCTGCATTATTTGAATCTTTTCCACCCTGATCGTTAGTATTTTATGCAAAATGTTTTGGCAGGCTGGTTTAGCCTGGGTACTCAAGGAGCACACCTGAAGTGAAAAAAGTTTTAGTCGCGATCGAGTTGTCCGATGACGTTGCTCACTTTGTTATCGGTAAGGCGCTTGATGTTTGTGGTCCGCAAGCTCAGCTGGAAGTGGTTCACGTGGTGGACCCTGCTTCGGTGACCTACAGTGTTGATCCAACCATGACCGGACAGATGTATCAGCAGATGTTTGAGCAGGTTATGAGTACCAGTAAACGCCGACTTGCTGAAATTTGTGCGCCATTTGCCATTTCGACGGATCGTCAGCATGTGCGTTATGGCCGCGTTGCGCATGAAGTTCACGCCCTGTTGACGGAAGGTGAATTTGACGCCTGCATGGTTGGATCTCATGGCTACGCTGGATGGCGCAGGTTGCTGGGGTCAAAGGCGAACGCTATTTTACACGGCACGCCAGTCGACACCTGGGTGTTCAGCCTCGCACAGATGCAGGTCGAATCTACCAGCGAGGACGGATAGTCTCGTTTCAGTGCGATCCGCTGGAGAAAAAAACCAGCAGCAACATGTCTTCCTGAATCTCGAAAAAAGAATGTTCCTCCGCGGCACGGATGTATAACACCATGCCGGGTGTCACTTCTTTAACTTCGTCGCCTACCTTGAGCTGTGCATGTCCTTCTATGACGTAATACAACTCATCTTCATCGTGTGGGGTCTGCATGTCTTTCGAACCTGCGCGCAGCCGGTATAGACCGCAGTGCATTGCTGGTACATTGAGAAACTGGCTGTAACTCACTGGCGCATCTTCGCTCAGCTGCGCCTTGAGTGTTTTGATATCGAATATATCCCAGCCGGAATCTGCCATGTTTGCGCCCCCAGGAGCTCTCCTGATCTGATGTAAGCCCAGTTGCCTGGGCTAAAGTTACGCTAGTAGGTGTACTCTGGCGCAGGTCCAAAGTCCCACAATAGTACGGTAACCGTCAACAGGCCGACAAAAGAAACCAGGGCGACCGCAAAAACCGCGCTGGCGTACAGAAACCCCCGATCCCGAGCGATGCGCATCACCGGACCTACGCCTGCATAAAGCAGGTAGATACTGTAAATGGCAACCGCCAGACCGATGATAATGTCGACCCACAACACCGGGTACAAACCGAGCAGACCCGAAACAAAAAACGGCGTAGCTGTGTAACTGATCAGCGTCGCACCTTCGGCGAAGCCTGCGGGCTCACCGTAGGTGGTGGACATCCACTTGACCATTAAGCCGAGAAACAAGACACCCAGAACACAGGCAAAGAAAAACATGATGCACATGGGTAATGCGCTTGCGGCAGTGAGCCGCATAGTGTCGCCTGCGACTTCCCAGCCATACTGAGTGACGCCGACGTACCAGCAAGCGGCCGGGATGATCGATAATGGGATGGTGTGCAAACACAAAACTTTTGCGGCGCTGGGCGCGGCGTCAGCGATGGCTTGCCACGCCTTATTGGGCGCATACAACAGCCAGAGTCCGTGGATCAGTGTTTTCATTGTTTATCGCTCCCCGTGTCGTCCATCAGTATATCCATAGCCTGCTTGTCTAAATCATCAAACTGGCGATTGTTTACCGCCCATATAAAAGCCCATCCAGCAAGGCCCACCAGAACGATGGACAGTGGAATGAGTAGCACCAGAATTTCCATAAGTACGGCCCTTTAGTGTTTGGTTAGCGGCGTATTTAAGATCCGCGTTGCATTAAGCATCACGATCAGTGAGCTTGCTGACATACCCAGTGCCGCAGCCCACGGTGGGGCATAGCCGAAAGCGGCCAGAGGTATCGCGATAAGGTTGTAGCCCAATGCCCACAGCAGGTTTTCATGCATAATTTTCTGTGTGCGGGCACCGATGTTGAAAAAGTCAGTAATCGCTCCCAGGCGGCGCGTCAGTAGCATGACGTCTGCTTTGGATTTCACCAGATCTGATGTCTCCATGGTGGCAACCGATATATCAGCGCTGGCAAGTGCTGGCAGATCATTAACACCATCGCCAACGTACATCACCCCACCTGTATCGCGCTGTGCAGCTTTCAATACTTCGGGTTTAGCTTCGGGCAGACTGGTGGCAATAAAGTTGATGCCAACCTGCTGCGCCACGGCGGCACAATTTTCCGGGTTATCTCCGCTGAGCATCTGAACCGCTAGACCGCGTTTTTTCAGGTCCGCGATGGTGCCTTCAGCATCTTCCCGAATATCGCTGGTCAGGTGAAAAATTGCCGCAGGGGTGTTGTCCACAGA
>CBDUMB010000053.1:0-11135 GCA_965368205.1 uncultured Pseudomonadaceae bacterium
CCTGTGTCCAGGCTGCCAGCTGGTATCAGACGGTTGTTGCGCACTATGGTGTTGATCAACTCTTCAGAGGATATTGAATAAGCCTCAAGCTGATTGGGGTCAATGACGGCTTCCAGCAGTTCTTCCCGGTTACCGAACATATCGGCGGACAGGACGTCTGGCAGGGCTTCGATTTCTTCACGCAGATCTATGGCAACGTTGTACAACATGCGCTCGGGCACATCCCCGACGATATTGATCTGCAGGATGGGGAAGTCGTCGACGCTGGCTTCGGTGACAATGGGTTCTTCTGCTGTGCTCGGCATTTCCGCTTTGGCACGATCAACGGCCTCGCGCGTATCCATCAATGCTTTGTCGAGGTTGTGGTCTGCGTCGAATTCAACCATCAGCGTACCAGCGCCTTCGGAAGCAAACGCGGTCATTTCTTCGACGCCTTCGACGTCGCGCATCTCAATTTCCAGCGGCATAACCAGCAGGCGTTCTGCATCTTCGGGCGAGATACCTTCATGTACCACGGTGATGACAAAAAATGGTACGTCGATATCGGGGTCGTTAGCGACTGGGATAACGGCTCTGGAAATCAGGCCGGCAATGATCACCATGGTCATGACGAGCATGGTCGTGCGTGATCGGGCGATGGCAGCGTCAATCAACGAAAACATTCTCGATCCTCGGTTTAAATCGGTTGGGCGTTAGCAGAGGAGAGTGTGCTGCGCGGCGAGACTAATTTGGCTTCTGCAGGTTCGGGTGGTGTCTCTGCTTTGAGCGAGCCATTGTTTTGAAATACCGGGTCGACGCGCTCACCAGCAGTGACCAGTTCCTGACCGACAGTAATAACACCGGCGCGGTTAGGCAGGCCGTGGACCCAGATGCCATCGCTGGCATCAGCCAGAATTTCAATATGGTGGAATTCAACGACATTGTTTTCGTTAACGGTTCGAATGCCGATTTCGCCAGCGTCATCCAGGCTGATCAGCGCCGGGCTGATTTTCTGCGCAAGAACGGTTTCCACCGGGATGTGGATTTCAGTGGTGATCCCAGAGCGAAGTGAACGGTCTGGGTTGGCAAGTTCGATTTCAACGGCATAGGTCCGGGTTGTTGGATCTGTGAGCTGGCCGATAAATGTAACCGGCCCGGTGACGGAGGCGCCGTTGCGTAAATAACCAATTGCCAACTGGCCGATACTCAGGTTGATCACGTCCTGTTCTGATACCCGTCCCACCAGCAACATCGGATCCATGTCGACTACAGTGGCGCAGTTGGCGCCGGGGCTGACGTAGTCGCCAATTTCCTGATGCACGTCTTCAACGATGCCGCCGAAAGGCGCGCGCACGGTTATCTTCTGCAAATCCAGGTTGCGGCGGCTGATGTTGGCTTCAGCGGCGGCCAGGCGGGCTTTAGCGCCTGCGATAGCGGTATCTGAGTTATAGCCTTTTTCCTTCAGGCTCAGTGCGCCACTGTATTCAATTTGCGCCTGGGCGAGTGCCGCCTGGGCTTCGGACAGAGAGGCTTGTCGATCTTCCACCGACAGCTGACACAGCAGGTCGCCTTTAGCAACCAGGCTGCCCCGATCAACAGGGCGGTTAACAATGATGCCCGCAAGTTCAACCTTCACATCAACGGTGCGTTTGTTTTCGGTCTTGCCACGAACCTTGATCAGCCGTTGCTGGGGTGTCGCCTGCAAAACAGAGACCCTGACCTTGGTCGGCGCAGCTTCTTCATCAACACGACTCTGCTCGCGATTCTGCTCCGCCAGGGAGGCGGGATTTGGTGTGTCTTTGCTACCCAGTACGCCACTGGCGAGCCAGGCTGCGAGCAGCAGGGCGATAATAGTGGCGGTAATATATGTTGTGCGCATCGCGCGGGCCTCTTGGTGGTGCAATTGGCGTGATCTTCAGAAGCCAGCCGTTGGCCATCTGTCGATATCTGTGCCGTTAAATGCTACCAAAGGTAACATATTGCAAGTTGTCGGACAAAATGCTTTTTTTACTCTTTACAAGCAGAGTATCTCGCAGTTGAGATCAAGTTTAGGTGAAGGTGAGATGAAATTGATGTGAGGGCGATCAAATTGTTTTTAGAGTCGGTTAGTGGATAGCCACTAACCTCTTTGATGCGCGAAAGCGCTCTGCAGAGCCGAAACCTGCGTTTAGCTGCAGGTTCTGGTCAAAAGGATGGCGAATCAGGCTGCCGCGCTGGGTCTTGCTGCCATGCGATCGTACCAGGCTTTGATATTGCTGAGATTCTGGTCAAAAGGTTGTCCCACAGCATTACCGAATGTCAGCATGCAGTACAGCAGCACGTCTGCCAGGGAAATCTTTTCGCCGCCAATAAAGCTTCGACCATCTGCCATCAAGCCGTCCAGCCAGGCGGTTTTTTCGCTGGCAATCTGCTTCAGGCTATCTGCTGCAGCGGGAATGGTGATCATTCTTTCCTGAAAAATAGGCATGCCTTCTGAGTAGCGGAAGCCGTTTGCAAGGGGTTCACAGATGTTCAGGTCTACACGGCGAGTCCACATGCGTGTTGCAGCACGCTCCTCGGCGGTTTCGCCCATCAGTGAAGGTCCATCTGACACTTCATCGAGGTATTCACAGATCGCAGTGATTTCTGCGATCAGGGTGCCGTCATCTAGTTGCAAACAGGGGAGTTGTCCTGCTGGATTGATCTTCAGGAATTCAGGCTGTCGATTGGCGCCTGCCATCAGATCGATATCTTCGAGTTCAAGTTCAGCCCCAACCTCGGCTGCGTACATACGCACAACGTGTGGGTTTGGCCCCATGGAGTTATACAGTTTCATCGCGTCCCCTCTCTTTTCTACTTTTAGTGTTGTTACGGTGCGGTGTTACCACTGACCGATGTTTTCCAGACTTTTCCAAGGCTCAGCTGGCGCCAGGGCTTCACCCTTTTGCAGCAACTCAACCGAAACGCCGTCTGGCGAGCGTACAAACGCCATGTGTCCATCGCGTGGTGGCCGATTGATGGTTACACCATGATCTGCCAGACGTTGGCAGGTGGCGTAAATATCGTCAACTGCATAGGCAAGGTGGCCAAAGTTACGACCTCCGGATAATGTTTCCGGATCCCAGTTGTAGGTTAATTCTACCTGGGCGGAGCTGTCGCCGGGTGCAGCCAGAAAGACCAGGGTAAAGCGGCCCTGCTCACTGTCGTAGCGGCGCAGTTCTTCCAGGCCCAGGGCATTGCAGTAAAAATTCAGCGAGGCGTCAATGTCGGTGACGCGCACCATTGTGTGGAGATACTTCATAGCGGAGTCCGACTCATATCTTAAGATCAATTTGAGCGGGCAGTTTAGCCTTGTCTGGCGTGCTTGGACAAATCAGCTCGGGAGAAAAGTCAGAGAGAATGTGACGCGCAAAAAAAACCCTGCATTTGCAGGGTTCGCGATAGATCATCACAAGAGACTCGTTTATTGAGTCTGGGTCTCTGGAGAGAAAAGGAGAGAAATAATCAATAACGGTTTATAAAACAGATACGGCCAGAATGCTGACAGCCAGTGTGCACAGCGCAGCAAGAACAAGCGCGCTTTCGCTGCCGCTCAGTATCTCGTCACGCTCAGAGATTGCGATGGCTTGAGTAGTTATCTGATTCTGATTGTAGTCTTGCGGTGCCATTACTGCCGTATCCGTATTTCCGATAGGTTGTAAGATACGTCTTAATGCTGAAGGGCGATTGCAATATTAATGGAAGTAAAATGGAAAAAATCCACGAGTCAGAGACACTTCCATGTGCTGGGTCGCATCGTCACAATAGCGTCAGCTTTTCTGCAACGCGCTTCAGGCGTACAAGATAGTCATTTGGCTAAGGTGTGGGTGAGATGTTCAGGTATTTGAACGGTTTAGGTGGTGTTTTCCTGATTGGCCTGCTGGGTCTTTCGGGTTGTGTTGTCAACCCGGTGACCGGACAGCGTGAAATTGCACTTGTGAGTGCTCAGCAGGAAGTCTCTATAGGCCAGGAGCAATATGTTCCGTCTCAGCAGATGCAGGGCGGCGCTTATCGAACGGATCCAGGCTTATCTGCTTACGTGAACAGGGTGGGGCAGAAACTCGCGATGGCCAGCGGTGTTGATCTGCCTTATGAGTTTGTGGTGCTGAATAATTCGGTACCCAACGCCTGGGCGTTGCCAGGGGGCAAAATTGCAGTGAATCGCGGCCTGTTAACAGAGCTGCGTAATGAAGCCGAATTAGCTGCAGTGTTAGGGCATGAGGTGGCACATGCCGCGGCTCGCCATGGTGCCAAACGTGTAGAGCGAAGCATGCTTTCTCAGGGCGTTATGCTGGCAGCAGTGATTGGCGCCAGCGGCACTGAATATTCCCAGGAAGTTTTAGGTAGCGCCGCCATGGCGACGCAGCTGTTTAATCAGAAATATTCCCGTGATGCCGAGCGCGAAGCGGACTTTTACGGCACCCAGTTTATGGCCAAGGCGGGTTATGACCCATATGGCGCTGTCACCCTGCAGGAAACATTTGTACGTTTGGCTGGAGCGGGTGAAGCTGATTGGGTGCAGGGACTGTTTGCGTCACATCCGGCGTCCCAGGAGCGCCTGACTAACAATCGTGGTTTGTTGAAGCGTCTGCGTTCGGAAGGGTTCACCGGTGGTATTTTGGGCCAGCCGGAGTACGCGCGTGCGATGCAGACTCTGGTGAGTGCCAAACCAGCCTACCAGGCCTATGACGAAGCCAGAGAGCTCTATGCGGAGGGTCGCTTTGACGCGGCGCTGGCGAAGGTGAATCAATCTCTATCGTTACTGGATAACGAAGCGCTGTTTCATGGTTTACGCGGAAGTATTCGCTATCGACAAAATCGGTATGAGGATGCGATTACCAATTTTGATCGAGCGCTAGCGCGGGACGACAGTTATTTTCTGTATTACCTCAGTCGCGGTCTGTCTTACGCGGAGTTAGGGCAGCGGGATACTGCACGGCGCGATCTGTCTGCATCGGTTCGTTTGTTACCTACAGCGCCTGCTTACCAGGCATTGGGAAAACTGGCTGAGGCAGATGGCGATGTTGAGCGCGCCAAACAATATTATGCCCAGGCGGGGCAGAGTAATGGACAGGAAGGTCAGGCGGCGCGTGCAAGTCTGGTCAGACTGGAGCTGCCTTCTCAGCCTGCGAAATACATAGCGGCGCGAGTCAGCCGAGACGATCGTGGTCGTCTGGTGTTACAGGTCAGCAACGGGGCCAGTCTGGCGTTGGCGGACATCGTCATTCAGGTTGAATTGATGACCGCGGAAGGGGTGCGTAGTACGACCAGTCGGTTGGAAAAATTGGGTGCGGGAGAAACGCGTTTGTCACTGCTCAATGTAGACCCTGAGAAGATCCAGAGCGTGAATGCGTATCCGGTATCAGCGCGATTAAGCGACTAGCGGCTCAGGATGTAATCCCAGGCTATTTACGTTGCGCTGCCCTGCAGCCCATTGTCTGGCCGCTGCTCTGGCAGGATGCCCAGATGTTGCCGCTGCTGTCTTTATGAAATGGGATATCCATTTTTTCCAGATAATTCTGCAGCTGGTCAAAGCGAACATCAAAATAGGCAGCCAGGTCTTCATTACCCAGGACGGTGAACTGGCTCTGTCTGCGCACTCTTCGGCGGTGTAAAGGTCTTAGTAGCTTCATACTGTAATTTTATACAGTAGTTTTATTTTGCTGCCAAGCTTTTTATCTAAACCCGCTTACCTGATCAATTTGAGCCTATCTCTGGATCCATCCGCCGGAGAAAGGTATGGCCTGACCGACAAAAAAATCACTGTCATTTGATGCCAGAAACAGGGCAAACCGGGCGTCTTCCTCGGCAGTGGCAAGTCTGCCCAGCGGTACCTGTCGCTTCAGGGAGGCCTGAAATTTGGGTTGTTCACGTAATTGTGAAGGGTAATAAACCGGATTCTCGACGTAGTTCTGCGCAATCAGGTTCACCTGAATATTGTGCGGCGCGACTTCAACCCCCAGCGATTGCACATAACCGACCTGGGCCGCTCTCGCCGCAGAATAAGCGCTGACGGTTTTCATCCCTCTTAATGCAGTTGCGCTGCCGTACACCACTATTTTGCCTGCATTACGGGCAATCATCTGTGGTAGAACCGCTCGACTCAGCCGATGTAAGGGGTGAACCATTTTGTCAAAGGTGTCATGCCAGGCCTCATCTTCCAGGTCTGTTGCGTGGATACCTGAATAATTGGCTGAGGCCAGGTTAGCAATGAGAATATCGATATCACCATTGTCGTAGATGAGTTGCTCACATGCGCCTGCCACGGTTAGATCATCGTTACTGGCGATGACCTCAGCGCCTGCCTGGGTGAATACCTCCACTGTGGCCGGGCCCATGTAATCATTGGCCTGGGTGACCAGGACGCGCTTGCCGCTCAGATTCTGACTCATGTTGCTTATCCTCTTATCTTTCTAGCAGAAGGTTATTCAAAACAGAGAATACGCCACCTGCCAATATGCGCAAAGTGACCTAAGCCCGGGCTCTGTCAGGTCTCCGACGTTGTCTGGGAGCATTTTTTTACCCAGTCTATTTGTCTGATCTGGTAGGTTTAGCACCGCGACAGCAAATCAATACTTTGCGGTAAAAGCAGGAGAGTTTATGAACAGCCATGAAGTGGACTATGAGATTTTTGGTAACGATATGCAGATCGTTGAGGTTGAGCTCGACCCCGGAGAAACCGTTATTGCTGAGGCGGGTGCCATGAACTACATGGAAGACGGCATAAACTTTGAAACCAAGATGGGCGATGGGTCGACGCCATCCGGTGGCATGCTGGGTTCCATATTAAATGCAGGTAAGCGCCTGCTGACTGGCGAATCGATTTTCATGACCCATTTTTCCAACGCCGCCAGCGGTAAGAAACGAGTGGCATTTGCCGCGCCTTACCCCGGCAAAATCATTCCCATAGATCTTGCCCTTGCGGGCGGTGAGCTGCTTTGTCAGAAAGACGCATTTTTATGTGCAGCATTTGGTACTAACCTCGACATTGCCTTTAATCGACGCCTCGGCGCCGGGTTTTTTGGTGGCGAGGGTTTCATCCTGCAACGCTTATCTGGTGACGGTAAAGCCTTTGTGCATATTGGTGGCACGGTCATCAAGCGCGAGTTGAACAATGAGGTGTTGCGCGTAGATACCGGCTGTATTGCGGCGTTTACCCCCGGCATTGATTACGATATTGAGCGGGCCGGTGGATTAAAGTCGATGGTGTTTGGTGGTGAAGGATTGTTTCTCGCCACTCTGCGTGGCACCGGTACCGTTTATCTCCAGTCGCTGCCCTTTTCGCGTCTGGCGGAGCGCGTTATGCGTGCTGCACGACCTGGGGGTTCTAAAGGTGAAGGATCGGCGCTTGGTCCACTGGGAGATATGTTTGGCGATAAATAACCGTTGGGCGCGACGTAATCACCGGATGCAATCCGGTATGTGGAGGTAAGGTGAATTATTTCCCGGTCGCAAAAATCAGTCAGGTGCCTGAGGGTGAGGCTGTGCTTCTCAATGTGAACGGTAAAGCTGTGTTGCTGTGTCAGGTTGATGGCCAGTTTTTTGCGGTCAGCGCAATCTGCCCGCACGCTGGGCAGAAGTTATACGGTGGGCGTTTACAGGGGTTTGAAGTGGTTTGTCCATTGCATCGAGCGCGCTTTGATGTGCGCGATGGCACCTGCACGGCAGCACCGGCAACAGAGTCATTAGAGCGCTATCCGGTAATGCTTGAAGCAGGCAAGGTGTCAATCGGCATGTCCTAGTGGCGAGGCTTTACGTATACTAGCTGGCTTTTCCGGAATAAGACGATTGCCATGACTGACAATGGAGTAACTCATCAGAGAGTCCAGCGCGGCACGCTGCAGGTAGCTGCGGATCTTGATGCGCTGATCACCAACGAAATTCTGCCTGGTACCGGCGTTGACCTTGATGTTTTCTGGGCCGGCTTTGAAAGCTGCCTGAATGAGCTTGGTCCGGTCAACAGGGCTTTGCTGGCCAAACGAGACCAGTTGCAGGCGCAAATTGATGAGTATCATCTGGCACGGAAAGGCCAGGCATTGGATGCATCTGCTTACAAAGCTTTTCTCGAAGAAATTGGTTACCTGTTACCGCCTCCAGCCGATTTCAAAATCTCCACTGAAAATGTCGATGAAGAGATAGCCGGCACCGCCGGACCACAGCTGGTGGTGCCGGTCATGAATGCGCGTTATGCATTAAATGCAGCGAATGCCCGTTGGGGTAGTTTGTACGACGCCTATTACGGTACCGATGTTATCCCTGAAACGCCCGGACGAGAAAAAGGCAGCAGCTACAATCCCGCGCGCGGCGAACTGGTGGTTGCACAGGCCACAGCTTTCCTCGATCAGACCGTACCGTTAGATCAGGCCAGTCATGCAGATGTCGTGGCATACGGTATCGGGACCGGTGCTGACGGCAAACACGAGATGCGCGCAGTGCTGGCTAATGGGGGTAACACCGGTCTTCTTGATGTCCACCAGTTTGTTGGTTTTGTCGGCGAACATGACCCCAGTGCCATCCTGCTAAAACACAATGATCTGCATCTGGAAATTCAGATAGATCGTGATCATCAGGTGGGTGCGGTGCATCCAGCAGGTGTCAAAGATGTGCTGATGGAGTCCGCTTTAACCACAATTCAAGATTGTGAAGATTCCGTGGCTGCGGTGGATGCGGAAGATAAGTGTGTGGTTTACCGCAACTGGCTCGGTCTGATGAAAGGTGATCTGCAGGAGGTGATGCATAAAGGCGGGCGCGAAATCGTACGGCGTCTGAATGCAGACCGCTCTTATACAGACGTTCACGGCAAGGCAATGTCTCTGCATGGCCGCAGCGTCATGCTGGTGCGCAATGTGGGACATCTGATGACCACGGATGCCGTGCTTGATGCCCAGGGCAACGAAGTGCCCGAAGGTTTTCTGGACGGTTTTGTTACCTCATTGTCAGCAATCCATGACCTGCGCAGCAAAGGCCCGATAAAAAATTCACGCGCTGGCAGCGTCTATATTGTCAAACCGAAAATGCACGGCCCGGAAGAAGTTGCGCTTGCGGTAGCGTTGTTTGATCAAATTGAACGAACTTTGGGGCTTGCGCCAAACACCCTGAAAATTGGTGTTATGGATGAAGAGCGGCGCACGTCGGTGAACCTTAAAGCCTGTATATTTGAGGCGAAGGAGCGCATTGTTTTCATTAACACCGGATTCCTTGATCGAACAGGTGATGAGATTCATACCAGTATGGAAGCTGGCGCCATGTTGCCGAAGGATGCCATCAAAGCGCAGCCCTGGATTGGCGCGTATGAAGATTCTAACGTCGACATTGGTCTGGCGACGGGTTTCCGCGGTCATGCACAGATTGGTAAAGGCATGTGGCCTAAACCTGATGAAATGGCGGAAATGCTGGAAGTGAAAGTAGGCCATCCGCAAGCGGGTGCCAATACCGCTTGGGTGCCTTCACCAACCGCTGCGACCCTGCACGCACTGCATTATCACCAGACTTATGTGCCCGCTATGCAGGCACAGATTGAAAAACGCGCGGCTGCAAGCGTTGACACTATCCTGCAGATTCCGCTGCTGGCGGGAGAGAATCTGTCAGCCGAGCAGGTGCAGAATGAACTGGACAACAATGCTCAGGGCATTCTGGGTTATGTGGTCCGCTGGATTGATCATGGCGTGGGTTGTTCTAAAGTGCCGGACATCAACGACGTTGGTCTGATGGAAGACCGGGCGACGCTGCGCATCTCATCGCAGCATATTGCCAACTGGCTGCATCAGGGTATCTGTAGTGAAGAGCAGGTACGTGAATCCATGCAACGCATGGCGGCTGTGGTAGATGCCCAGAATGCGGATGATGCGGCCTATCGAAATATGGCGCCGGATTTTGATGCCAGCGTTGCTTTTCAGGCGGCCTGCGATCTGGTCTTCAGAGGTACCGAGCAACCTAACGGTTACACTGAGCCGGTATTGCATGCGCGCCGGCGTGAAGCCAAGCAGAAATATGGCAGCTAGCGTTTTATGAGTGCTGCGGTGCAGCCGATCCGGCCTGCCGCAACGATTATCGTTGTGCGTGAGGCACAGACAAGTTTTGAGATATTCATGCTCAAACGAACCGCCCGTGCAAGTTTTGCGTCCGGTATGTTTGTTTTTCCTGGTGGGCGAGTGGATAGTGATGATCATCTGCATAAATATGACAGCTTTCGCTTTGGTCCCACTGAAGAGCAGGCTGCGCAGGTGTCGGCGCTGGGACATGAATGGCGCGGCTACTGGATTGCGGCCATACGTGAAACGTTTGAAGAGGCCGGTCTGCTGCTGGCCTATCGCGATGACAGTATTGTCTCTTTCGAGGAAGATCATGTGCACCAGCGTTTTGATGCGTTCCGCAAACCGCTGCATGCAGGTTCGGTATCGCTGTTAGATATCTGTGAACAGGAAAATCTCAAGCTGGCGGTTGACCAGGTGCATTTTTACAACCGCTTTATTACACCGTCAGGCCGACCACGACGATTTGATACACGATTTTTTATCGCCGCGGCGCCTGAATCACAACGCGGCAGGCACGATGCCAGCGAAACCGTTGACAGTATCTGGATAACGCCTGAAGAAGCGCTTGAACGCAATCGCGCCAAAGAGTTTGATCTGATGAATGTGACACGCATGCAGCTTGAATGGCTGGCTGACTTTAAGAACAAGCAGGAGGTCCTGCAGATGGCTGCGGCGCAACAGGATTTTGTGGTGCGCCGACCCATTCTGCCGCCGGGTGCTTAACTTTTTATCCCTGAGTTTCTAGGTTAAAGTGCAGCTTCACCACAGAGCCTCGCGGGCGAAGCTAATTTCTTGAGACTCAAAACCAGTCTGCATGCTTATCTTGTTGCTACCGCGCTGATCGTTTTCTGCGCTGCTACTGCTTACGCGGAAAGCTTTGCTGACATTATAGCTTTGGAAGCCAAGTCCGAAGCGCAGCTGCGCGCAATGCTCGAAGTGGCCCAAGGGGATGACAAGGGCCACGCCCATGCATTTCTTGGCCGTATGATGATCGATCGCGACCCAACTCTGGCGCGTTCCCAATTGCGCGCAGCTGACGCGCTGATTTCCGAAAGTAACCTTGTGGGCCGGTCTTATTTGAACTCAGTCTGGTGCTGGATTGAC
>CBDUMB010000054.1:0-11112 GCA_965368205.1 uncultured Pseudomonadaceae bacterium
GTAATGGTGGTCTGTTGTGGTGGTGCATCCGGACAGCATGAGTTCTGCAAGAGCGAGCTTGCTGGATACCTCAATCATATCGTTGGTCAGATTCGCCCAGAGCGGGTATAAGGCAGTAAGCCAGGGAAACAGGGGCTTGTTCAGAGCCGCTTTGTTGGCTCGGGTCAGGGTCTGGTAAAAATGGTGGTGGGTGTTGATTAAGCCAGGCAACAAAACCATGTTGCTGGCATCAAAAACAACATCTACTGAGCCACTGGGTACTTCACCTGATGCAAGCACTTCGGTAATTGTGTTGTTGGATATGATCACACCACCATCTGCGATACCCGATTGCAGGCCGTCAAAGCTGGCGCACGGGTTTTTAATCCATGTGGTGGTCATAGAAGAGATACCCGTACGGTCTACAGGAAAACAAATTTGGCGATAAAAACCGTCGCAATGACATACACAGCTGCCGGGCATTGCCGTGCGCCGCCGCTGCATAGCTTTATACCCGCATAGGTGATGAAGCCGATCCCGATGCCATCCGCAATCGAAAAAGACAGTGGCATGGCCAGGGCGGTAACCACTGCCGGCGCAGATTCCGTGATGTCCTGCCAATCAAGATCAGCCAGACCTTTTGCCATCAGGCAGGCGACAAACAACAAAGCTGAAGCGGTTGCGTAGGCAGGGATGCTTTGCGCCAGGGGCGCAAAAAACAGGCAGGCGAGAAAGATCAGGCCAACAAATATGGCTGTCAAACCGGTGCGTCCGCCTGCCTCGACCCCCGCGCCGCTTTCAATGTAGCTGGTTGTTGAAGAGGTGCCGACTAAAGCACCGATCACGGTCGCCCCGGAGTCTGCCAGCAAAGCTTTACCTAAACGCGGAAGCTTGCCATTTTGGTCCACTAAACCTGCCCGTGTAGCAACGCCCACCATGGTACCTGCCGTGTCAAATACATCGACCAGCAGCAGGGTGATGATCACCGTGACCATGGAGATGTTGAATGCTGCGGCTATATCAAGTTGTAGAAATACCGGTGCCGCTGAGGGAGGCAACGCGATGATGCCTTGGAATTCTGCCTGTCCGGTCAGCCAACCGATAATGGTGACACCGAGCATTCCAATAATGACCGCACCAACTATTTTCCTGGCGGTCAGGGCGACGATGAGAAAAAAGCCTAACAGACAAAGAAAGGCCGGAGCACTGCTCAAATCGCCCAGGCTGACCAGGGTAGCGGGATGATCCACTATGATGCCGGCATTGCTTAATGCAATGAAACCAATAAACAGGCCGATACCCGCAGCGATGCCCAGTTTCAGGTTCCGCGGGATAGCGTTGATCAGCCATTCGCGGATGGGAAGGGCGCTCAGAATCACAAACAAGATTCCCGACAGAAACACGGCGCCAAGCGCAGCCTGCCAGGTGTGTCCCATGCCAAGGACAATCGCAAAGGTGAAAAAAGCGTTCTGCCCCATACCCGGAGCCTGCGCGATGGGATAGTTGCCGAGTAGCCCCATAAGGATAGAGCCAACGGCAGCAGCGATGCAGGTCGCAACAAATACTGCACCGAAATCCATGCCGGCTTGCGACAGTACCGAGGGGTTGACCACGGTGATATAGGCCATTGTCAGAAAGGTTGTAAAGGCTGCGGTGCCTTCAACCCGGACGCTGGTGCCGCGCTCGGAAAGCTGAAAAAACTGATCAATAGATGGCATGAATGATCTCGCGGCAGCGGCGGGGTGTGTTGTTTTTTGTCAGAAGCCGCTGCATGCGGTTACCTTAGCGCGATATCTGTTGCGCGCCAATGCCATCTGAAATTATCAGGTGGCCGAATCAAATTGGTTTTCTCAGCGCACCAATATTGTTCGCTTTGTTCCGCTCTGCACTGAATTGGAGCGTCAGGCTTTTTGTATTGACGTATTTAGCGCGTACGCTGATGGACGGCGCTGGAAAGCTTGCGCACAATGCTGGTTGACGCTGTTGGTTTCCGAGTGATGAAAGTAGAAGTGAACACAGGCATTGAGACAGCTGCAGACGAGGCCCAGCAGGGTTGGCGCGCAAGTCTCAGCCTGAATTACAGTCAGGTAGGCGCGCGGACGCTTCTCGCGCACCAGCACACTGGTCCCCTTCGTGTGCAGCGACCCTTCTTTCCGGAAGGGGGTGTGAATCACACGTATGTACTGCATCCTCCCGGCGGTATGGTGGGTGATGATGTGTTGGATATTGCAGCCTCTGTTGGCGCCTCTACGCATACACTGATCACTACACCCGGTGCTACAAAAGCGTATCGCAACGTATGCACACAGTCGCGCTTAACCACCACCTTGCAGGTGGACGGCACCCTGGAGTGGTTGCCGCAGGAAGTTATCCTGTTCGATAAAAGTAAACTGGCCAGCCAGACAAAGATTATTCTGGGTCGCCAAGCGCAGTTAATCAGCTGGGAGATTGTGTGTCTGGGGCGTCCAGCGGGCGAGCTGCCTTTTGAAGACGGCTATGGCCACTTTCTGACAACGGTACAAGACTCAAATAGCCTGCTGTTGCACGACAGCCTGATGCTGGACGCAAAATCTTCTTTTATGTCTTCGCCCTGGGGTCTCAATCAGAACACGGCGATTGGCGTAATGCTTGCATCTCCCGGCACTACTGAGCTGCGAGATAAAGTGCGGGATGTCCTTCACTCTGCCAGTTTCCCTGTTGGCGTTACCTTGTTAAACGATCTGCTTGTGATTCGTGGCATGGCTGCGCAGGCGCAGGATCTGCGGCGGATCTTTATCCAGGCCTGGGAACTTATTCGTCCGCTGCTTCTGGCGCGCGAAGCCTGTCCACCCCGAATCTGGAACACATAGCGTTGGAACGTACAGCTGGAACATACAGATCAGGATCACTTAGATCGCAAAGAAGAGAGAAACAGATAAATGGAACTCACACCTAGAGAAAAAGATAAGCTGCTTCTGTTTACAGCGGCGCTGGTGGCGGAAGGCAGACTTGCAAGAGGCGTCAAACTAAATTACCCCGAGGCGGTTGCTCTTATTTCTAATGCGATTGTGGAAGGCGCGCGGGACGGGCGGCGGGTGGCAGATCTGATGCATTACGGCACCACGCTGCTGAGCGCAGACCAGGTGATGGAAGGGGTTGCGGAAATGATTCACGAAGTACAGGTAGAAGCAACTTTCCCCGATGGCACAAAACTGGTGACGGTACACAATCCCATTCCGCACGAACCGGGTCTGATTCCTGGGGAGGTGCTGGTTGCTGAAGGTGATATCGAACTCAACGCAGGCTTGGCGACTTGTTCGATCACTGTCGCCAACTCAGGGGATCGACCTATTCAGGTCGGCTCCCACTACCATTTTTTTGAAACCAACAACGCCTTGATCTTTGATCGTGAGGCAACGCGTGGCAAGCGTCTGAACATTGCCGCGGGTACAGCGGTGCGCTTTGAACCCGGCCAGGAGCGCGATGTAGAACTCGTCGACTTTGCTGGTGAGCGAAAAGCTTATGGGTTTCAGGGCAAGGTGATGGGTGATATGGGGGGCACGCAATAATGGTGAAACTTTCAAGACAGGCTTATGCGGATATGTTTGGCCCTACGGTCGGGGATCGGGTGCGTCTTGGCGACAGCGCGCTGCTTATTGAGGTAGAAGCAGACCACACCCGTTATGGTGATGAAGTGAAGTTTGGTGGCGGTAAAGTGATTCGGGATGGCATGGGGCAAAGCCAGCGAACTTCTGAACATGTTGTTGATACAGTCATTACCAACGCCTTGATTGTGGATCACTGGGGTATTGTTAAGGCAGATGTGGGTATTAAGGCGGGCCGAATTTTTGCGATTGGCAAAGCGGGAAACCCTGATACCCAGGCCGCTGTCGATATCGTGATTGGCCCCGGCACCGAAGTGATCGCCGGCGAAGGTCAGATCTTAACCGCGGGCGGGATCGATGCGCACATTCATTTTATCTGTCCACAGCAGGTGGACGAAGCATTGATGTCCGGCATAACTACCATGTTGGGGGGCGGTACAGGTCCGGCAACCGGAACCAACGCGACTACGTGCACCCCGGGACCGTGGAATATTCATCGCATGTATCAGGCAGCAGATTCGTTGCCGGTTAACATCGGTTTTCTGGGCAAAGGTAACGCCAGTTTGCCGGATGCTCTGAAAGAGCAGGTGGAAGCCGGCGTGATGGGTTTGAAGCTACATGAAGATTGGGGCACAACTCCGGCGTCTATAGATAATTGTTTGAGTGTGGCAGAACAGTATGACATTCAGGTTGCGATCCATACCGACACCCTGAACGAATCCGGGTTTGTTGAAGACACGCTGGCTGCATTTAAAGGTCGCACTATCCACACCTACCACACTGAAGGTGCAGGTGGCGGGCATGCGCCGGATATCATCAAGGCGTGCGGCTCGGCTAACGTTTTACCTTCGAGTACCAACCCAACGCGACCGTATACAGTAAACACAATTGATGAACATCTGGATATGTTGATGGTCTGCCATCACCTGGATCCCAGTATTCCCGAAGATGTTGCCTTTGCTGAATCCAGGATTCGTCGGGAAACGATTGCGGCAGAAGACATTCTGCATGATCTGGGTGCGTTTTCGATGATCGCCAGCGATTCGCAGGCGATGGGCCGTGTTGGTGAAGTGGTATGTCGAACCTGGCAAACCGCGCACAAGATGAAAACCCAACGCGGCGCGCTGCCTGAAGACAGCAGTCGTGCCGATAATCACCGCGTAAAACGTTATATTGCCAAGTACACAATTAACCCCGCGCTTGCCCACGGCATCGCCCATGAAGTGGGTTCCATCGCCGTAGGAAAACTCGCCGATCTGGTGTTATGGAAGCCTGCCTTTTTTGGCACCAAACCCAGCCTGATCATAAAGGGTGGGTTTATATCCGCTGCGCCGATGGGTGATCCCAACGCTTCGATACCCACCCCTCAACCGATGATGTATCGACAGATGTTTGGCGCTTTAGGCGCACTGCGCAATCATACTTGTGTGAGTTTTATGTCTCAGGCAGCGATTGAGCTTGGCGTCGCAGAATCGATAGGTTTAAACAACAGGGTAGTGGGCGTAACAGGCTGTCGTACGGTGCAGAAAAAGGACATGTTATTGAACACCTACCAGCCGGATATTGAAGTGGATCCGCAAACCTACGAAGTGCGGGCCGACGGTAATTTGCTGACTTGTGAGCCCGCAACGGAGTTACCTATGGCACAAAAGTATTTTCTTTTTTAATCATGCTTGAACTAACTGAAAAACTGAGTAAACCCCAATCCAGCACCGGCGTGCTGGCTTTGCCTTTTGAGATTCGACAAAAGAGTCGTTTCCGTGCGGTTTTAGCTGATGGGCGCGATGTGGCCGTTTTTATCGAGCGGGGCTCGGTGCTCAGACATGGCGATTGTCTGGGTGACAGCACCGGTGAGGTAATATCGGTTGAAGCTGCGCCTGAACGGGTTTCAACAGTGCACGCGAACAACAACGCGCAGCTTGCTCGAGCAGCCTATCACCTGGGGAACCGTCACGTGCCTCTGCAGGTTGGGAGCGATTGGGTACGCTATCTGGCAGATCATGTGCTTGATGGTATGTGTGAACAACTTGGTCTGGAGGTCAGGCACGAAGATGAACCCTTCGAGCCCGAGGCAGGCGCTTATGGACATCATCACCATCATGAGTGACGTCCGTCTCTGGCAATTGATCAGTTCCACCTTGCCGGTTGGGGCTTATGCCTATAGCGGAGGACTGGAATCGGCCGTTGAACATGGCTATGTGAATGACTTTGTTTCCTGTAAAGACTGGCTGGCCGGACTGCTCGGAGAGTCGTTTGCTTTCAATGATCTACCGATGTATTTCCGCCTGTACGATCTGTGGGAAAAACAGGACCTTCTCGGTGTGGTGCAGGCTACCGAGAAGCTGCAGAGTCTGCGTGAAACTCAGGAGTTGCTGGCCGAAGACAGGCAGACCGGCGCCGCTCTGCAGCGACTGATGCTGGACCTTGATGTCGCCGATGCCGGGGTGTTAACCCAGCCAAGTTTTGCCACCATGTTTGCGCTGGCCTGTGTTCGTTGGGATGTTACACGTACTGACGGCGCGCATGGCCTGGTCTGGGCCTGGCTTGAAAATCAGGTTGCAGCAGCAATCAAACTGGTGCCTTTAGGACAGACAGATGGACAACGTCTGTTGCTGCAGCTTACGTACGAATTGCAACAGGCAGTGACCACCGCGGATTTGTTAGATGATGCAGACATAGGTCGCTCGCTGCCGGGCCTGGGGCTGTTAAGCAGTTGGCATGAAACGCAATATAGCCGATTGTTTCGTAGCTGAACCATACATGTGGATTAATTAAGAGGTTGGATGAATGAACAAAACAGCATTACGTGTCGGCATCGGTGGTCCGGTAGGCTCAGGCAAAACCGCGCTCACGTTAGCCCTGTGTCAGCTGTTACGGGACACGTTCAGTATCGCTGTGGTCACTAATGATATTTATACCCAGGAAGATGCTCAGTTTCTCACGCATCATGGCGCGCTGCCCGCTCAGCGTATCCGAGGTGTCGAAACAGGAGGCTGTCCGCATACTGCCATACGTGAAGATGCTTCGATGAATCTGGCAGCTATTGCGGAGCTCCAGGATCTTCACGGAAATCTGGATATCATTTTTGTAGAAAGCGGCGGCGATAATTTGAGCGCTACTTTCAGTCCTGAACTGTCGGACCTGACGATCTATGTCATCGACGTTTCTGCGGGCGATAAAATTCCCCGCAAGGGTGGCCCTGGCATTACCAAATCAGATCTGCTGGTCATTAACAAAATTGATCTGGCGCCTTATGTGGGTGCATCACTGTCTGTTATGGATACAGATACTAAACGCATGCGAGGGGGGCGACCCTTTGTTTTCACTAATTTGAAAGAATCAACGGGTCTGAACGATATTGCCGAATTTATTAAGCATCAGGGTTTGTTGACCGCCTGATACTAGCCTGGCAAAGCTGATGCGGGGATATAGACAGCCTCGCTGAGCGTGAATTCATCACAGTTCGGTTGTGAGTCATCACTGTCGACGATAAGAAAGGTGGCGCCTGGTTGAAAAGCGATCAGCGGCATATGCCAGGTGCCACGGTGATATTGAATGCTCTGTTGTCCATTACTGACAAAGCCCATCAATTCTCCGGGTTCGCCATTAGAGGTAGGTTCCGCAACCACAATAATCATCTGTTGCTGTTGCAGGGGGATAAAAGCCTGGCTGCCCAGGGGGTGCCTTTCCAGCAGAGTGATCGGGTAAGGAAGTTGTGTTGCCTGTAAACACTGGGCAATACTGATGATTGCGTGGCAACCGGGCGCTACGTCGGTGGTGGCAAGATTATCGAAACGAAGAAATCTAGCATCGTTCATCGGTTTGCGATCCTCTTCTGCTTGGTCATCACTTCTGGTTTCTATCACCTGACCGAATGGCGCAAACAGTTCCTGGGACAGGGGTTGTAGCTGTAGTTCCTGCTTCACAGAGTTAAGCCTCTAACAGTGAGGGTATGCCGCGCAATCGGATCCGGCTGATGCCACCATCCGGGAAAATATCCATACGTACGTGGGTGATAGCATCGTGGGGTTTCAGATCGGTGAAAGTATGAATATGGTCCATTGTCAGCTTTTGTTCAGCCATTAACAGCGGCCAGTTTGCTGAGGCTGTTGCCAGGTCTTCTTTTGTGTCGACATCCAGGTTGATACATTTAAGAGAAACCCGATCTGGGTAATTTCCTTTAAAGTGCGCGGTATCAATTTCAACTTCACTGATGATACCGGGTGTGCCCAATTGCAGGATAACCCAATCGTTACCTGGTGTGCGTCGTCGAGCCGTTTCCCAGCCGTCGCCCATGTTCACGCCGCGGCCGGGAATATTGAGATTGTGCATGCTGCCAAAATGTTCGTCATTGCAGGCTAAGGCTCGCCCACCATTCTCCAAAGCAAACAAATCGGTGACGCTGCCTGGCGGATGTTGTTGCCATTCTTTGCGGATTTTACCGTAGACGCGCAAACGCGCGACACCGCCGTCCGGGAATATGTTCAGCCGCAGGTGGGTGACCGGCTCTTCATATCTGACTGGCGTGAACAGGTGACTATCTCCCGCCAGCTTACTGTTGGGCACAATGTTTACCCATTCTGCTGTCTCGGCAGGGATCTGCGCATTGCTGTAGCACGCATCTATAGACGCAGCCGGTGGATAATTGCCGGTGAAATGAGAGGTATCGATATCAAAGCCGTGGATGATCCCGGGTGTACCCAGTTTAACGATGCAGTAGTCATAGCCGGGTGTACGTTTGCGCCGGCTCTCCCAGCCGTCCATCCATTTGCCATTGTCATCGTACTTATCCGGGATGAAGACAGGCGGTTTGGGGTCAATCAGCCTCGATTTATCTGCAAAAAAATCATCCGTTGCATAAACCACCTGGCTGCCCAGGCGTGGTTGCGCGAGATCAATCCATTGGTGGAATGGGTGCGGGGTACTACTCAAAACAGTTGCTCCAGACGTAGACGGGCAATTTTGTGAATCTCGGCGATGGCCTTATCAAATTCTGTGTCGTAGCTGTTTTCCAGACGTTCTTGAAAGGCCGCCATGATTTTGTGCCGATTGCTGTTTTTCACGGCCATGACAAACGGGAAGGTGAATTTCTTTTTGTAGTCCTGGTTGAGCCGCTGCAAAGTGGCAAATTCCTCAGGACTGCATTGATCCAAACCCGCGCTGGCCTGTTCGTCTGTAGAGGCGGCGGTGAGTTCACCAGCCACCGCCAGACGACCGGCAAGATCAGGGTGTGCGCGGATCAGCGCAAGGCGTTTGCTTGTCTCCGCCTGGTCGACAATAGCGGACATAATGGCCGATAGTTCCGCTGCTGTGGATGCCTTTAGGCCCTCTGCCCAACTGCTCTGTGCGACCCAGGGTGAGTGCTCATAGACGCCACCATAGCGCTGCACAAAAGCGTCCTGATCCAGTGTCATGGTGTTGTGCTCTGCAGGGGATGAGTGGCCCGCCAGTGGTTTGCGATATCTACACGTGTGCAACACCACACGCCTTCTTTTTGCTGGACATAATCCAGAAAACGCGCGAGAGCGGCGGCGCGTCCGGGTCTGCCAGCAAGCCTGCAATGTAGCCCGACGGACATCATTTTTGGCGATATCTGGCCTTCGGAATACAACTGCTCGAATGTGTCGATAAGGTAATCATAGAACTGGGTGCCGGTGTTAAACCCCTGGGCTGTAGCAAACCGCATATCGTTAACGTCCAGCGTATAAGGCACCATCAACTGCGGGTTGGCAAATTGTGTGTCCCAGTAGGGCAGATCGTCTGCATAGCTGTCTGCGTTGTACAAAAAGCTGTTGTTCTGGGCGACCAGCTTATGGGTATTGGGGCTTGTTCGCCCCAGGTACCAGCCTTGAGGAGCTGCGCCTGTGACCTCCTGATGAATATCGATGGCCTGCTGCAGGTGATGGCGTTCCGTTTCCTCGTCGATGAACTGATAGTCCAGCCAGCGGTATCCGTGGCTTGCAATCTCCCAGTCAGCAGCATTCATCGCGGCCACTGCATCGGGGTTCCGGGCCAGCGCCATGGCGACGCCAAACACGGTGACCGGCAGCTGGCGTTCGGTAAACAGACGATGCAGTCGCCAGAAACCTGCTCTAGCGCCATATTCATAGAGACTCTCCATGCTCATGTGACGCATGTTCTGATAGGCCTGGGCGCCCACAATTTCCGAGAGAAACGCTTCTGATTCGTTGTCGCCGTGGAGCAGGCTGCGTTCGCCGCCCTCTTCATAGTTGATCACAAACTGCAGTGCCAGCTTCGCCTGGCCTGGCCACCGCGCTGCCGGTGGTTTTTGCCCATAGCCAATGAGATCTCTGCTGTAACGCTCTGTCATAATCTATCCACCGGGACTGGCTGCTGTTTGTGCTTCTGGCCGTGTTGCATACCAACTGGCAATTCTGCTTCTTTCCTCTTCAGTGATCTGCGTCAGATTACCGATAGGCATCGCACGACTGACAACGGTTTGTTCGTAAATCCTCGATGCCTGCGCCTGTATCTGTTCTGTAGTTTCTAACACGACGCCTCCCGGGGGGCTGGTATAGGCAGCGAATGTAGGCTGTTCCGCGTGACATGAAACACATCTGGTAAGAATGATGCTGTGTGCTTCATCAACAGAGACGGCTGTAGTGGTGACGTCAGACCGTTTTGCGGGTGCCAGCGGAACCGCTACAAGCGCGATTAAGCCAAGCGCGACTGCCACCGGCCATAGCGGCGCTTTGCCTTTGTGGCGGGTTACAAAATAGTAGCGGATCAACGCGCCAGCAAGAGATAAAGCAATCAGAATCAGCCAGTTATAGGCGTGGGAGTAAGTTGAGGCGTAGTGATTGCTGATCATCACAAACAAAACCGGCAACGTGAAATAAGTATTGTGAACCGAGCGTTGTTTGCCTCTGATACCGTATTGTGGATCTGGCGTTTTCCCTTCCCGGGCAGCGCCAACCATGCGCTTCTGACCTGGAATGATGACAAAAAATACGTTGGCCACCATGATCGTGCCGAGTACCGCGCCGTAGTGAATGTATGCCCCTCGGCCACTGAATACCTGACAGAGTGCCCACGCTAACAAGCTGACAAATAAGAGAATGCTGATTGCCAGCGTTGTATCGTTTTTACCTAAAGGTGACTTACATAGAAGATCATAGATAAGCCAGCCGCCGGCAATAAATCCGATGGCCAGGCTCACTGCGGCTAACGCACTGATTGAGTAAACGGACTGATCGATCAGGTAAATTTCAGCGCCGTACCAGTACATTAAAGCAAGCAGGAAAATCCCGGAAATCCAGGTGCTGTAAGCCTCCCATTTAAACCAGTGGAGCGGTTCAGGCATCTGGCCGGGTGCGCTGATGTATTTCTGTGCATGGTAGAAACCGCCACCATGAACAGACCACACCTCACCGCCAACGCCTTTATCGCTGTCTTGCTTGTCTCGTGGAGGCAACAAATGGTTATCGAGCCAAACGAAATAGAACGATGAGCCGATCCAGGCAATACCCGCAATGATATGGAACCACCGGCCAAGCAGGCTCAACCAATCAACGATGTACGGCAGCAT
>CBDUMB010000055.1:0-11099 GCA_965368205.1 uncultured Pseudomonadaceae bacterium
AAAATCAGCTACATGGGATGTGCCAAAAATAGAGTCTCTGTTTGCTAAAAGGCGGTTTGCTGCTCTTTTCAGGTGCCCGCTGGATCTCCTCTCACGAGTGCTCACCCTTCTGCTGGCGCGCGGCCCATTTCTTGCAAAGAAAGTGGAGTCATTTGAACAAGTGAGAACAACGTGCTGAGAAGAAAAAATAAAACGAGCAAAGGTGTCTTTGCTCTCGTTGGGCTGGTATTGCTAAGCGGATGCTCTCCGTCGACTACGGAGGAAACGGCGACAACAGTGGCGCCTGAATCCAGTTCAATTGTCGAGTCTGTAGAAGCTTCTCCACAGCCAACGTTAACCCCGACAGAAAAACTCCTGGTGCCAGCAGAATTTGAAGTACCCATTCTCGTGGAGGCAGATGGATTTCAGCTTGTGCCGCTTGGACCTGAGCTGGTCAAGATTGATTTTGACGCCTACATGTCTTCGATTGAACATCTACAACAGACCTTTACACGTAGCTCCAGCTGGCCCAGGGCTGACATAACCGATGCGGAAGCGATGCTCGATATGGAAACTGAGCAGAGTCGCTTTCAGAATCGTGAGTCCTTTGCCTACGCCGTGCTGACACCTGATGGTTTGCGTGAGAGAGGGTGCGTGTATGTCCGGCCAAGTTCTAAACAGGGGTTCGACGCGGAAGTTCTGATGTGGGTTACAAAAGCGGAATTCGACGCTGGCTTTGATGCGGAGCTATATCGTTGGGTCACCCAGTGGGTTGAGGATGTCTGGCCGTTGCAGAATGTCGCCTATCCTGGTCGCGCGATTGAATGGCAGGCATGGGATGCCATGGCGACAGTAGCGGTGCCGGATGTCGAGTCTGATGTCTCGCAAGCTCAAAATCTGCAGACTGCAGAAGGCTTTATTGATGCGTTCTATTCTTTTGATCCCGCTCAGCTTACGCCCTTCCTTGCACACGCAGATGACTCAGCACCAAGAATTCTCTACTACCAGGGCTGGGCCGAAGGTGGCAACTATAAGGTGCTCGAACGGGCAGCTTGTCAGCCTGATACGCCAGAAGTGTTGAGTTGTGCGATCACCGTGCAGGACGATCCTGTACTGGCCCTTAAAACAGGCTTCAACGTGACGGACACGTTTGCTCTGACATTTGAGGATGGGCACATAGTGTCGATTGACACCAGTTCTAACGATCAGCCGATTTACTATGAGGCTCGCAAGTGGGTGGTTGAGAACATGCCAGAGGTTATGACGGGCCCTTGCAAAGACCGCAATAATGGCGGAAAGACGCCCGGTGACTGTGCTCGCGCGATGACCGCAGGTTACGCGAAATACTATGCCACCGTGGTGGCACCGGGTTCCGCCGAGTTATGAGGCGGTTGGGTTAATCAAAGCAACAGTCTGGCCCGCTTCAACCGGCGTGCCGGCGCTCGCCAGAATTGTCTCTACCAGCCCTGAGGTAGAGGCAAGCACCTCGATTTCAGTTTTCATAGACTCAATGATCATCACAACGTCGCCTACGCTGACGCTTGCGCCAGCTTCAGCCATAACCTTCCAGACAGATCCAGTAACGGGGCTTTCCATAGGTGTTCCGCTGGCGTTATCAGCAACGGTTTGCGCAACCGGCGGTGAGGGTGTCGACGTCGGGTCGTAGCCCTGTTGTGCCCAGCGTCCGCGCTCCGCTTCAAAAGCAGCGTGCTGGCGTGTCTGAAACGCCTCGATACTGTGGGCTTCTCGAGTAAGAAAGGCTTCATGTTCAGCCATGCTGAATTCTGTTTGTTCAATTTTCAGAGGTGCGCGACCCAAAGGGAAATCCCGTCGCAACTCCATTAATTCCTCGTTGGATACCTCGTAGAAACGCAGCTGATCAAAGCCGCGTAACAACCATGGGCGTTCGAACGCACCGTCGGTACGGTAGCGATTCCATACCTGAATAGTGCGGCCTACAAACTGATAGCCGCCAGGTCCTTCCATACCATAAATGCACAGGTAGGCTCCGCCGATGCCGACAGCGTTCTCGGGTGTCCACGTACGCGCCGGATTGTATTTGGTAGTGACCAGTCGATGGCGTGGATCGATGGGTGTCGCTACTGGAGCGCCCAGGTAGACATCACCCAGCCCCAGTACCAGATAGCTGGCATCGTAGACGATTCTTTTGACTTCGGCCTCGTCAGTCAGACCATTGACACGTCGGATGAACTCGATGTTACGGGGGCACCAGGGTGCATCAGCTCTGACAGATTGTATGTATCTTTCGGTAGCTTCCTGAGTGGCCGGGTCGTCCCAGGCGAGGGGTAAATGTACAATTCGGCCTGGGATAGTCAGGTTGCGGGTTTCGCCGATCGCTGTGAGCCCATCATCAATAAGTTGCAGAAGCTGGCTGCGGTCTGCGCCAATGGGAATTCGAAACTGCAGTGAGCGGATGCCTGGCGTCATTTCTAGAATGCTGGGATCAGCTTGTTGTTCCAGCCATCGCTGCAGGGCTTCAACACGCAGGCGTGACGCCAGGTCCAGTATCGGCGCGCCAAACTCCAGCAACAGAAAATTGTCACCTGCTGCGCGAATGACGACATCGTGACGGCTGTTGGTTTCCAGAATCACATCTTCTGCGCCTGCGCGCCAGGACCTGCTTTTGGGTTTGCTCGTCTGTGGTTCAGCTACTAGGGACTGAGACTCTGCAAGGGTAATGGGTTGAAAGGTAATGTTGTCGCCGGGTCGCAATTGCCCCAGCTTCCAACGGTCTGCTTCTGCTATGGCAGCTGGGCAAACAAAACCGCCGAGGCTGGGGCCATCTGGACCAAGAATAATAGGCATATCACCAGTGAAGTCGATGGCGCCAAAGGCGTAGGCGTTGTCATGGACGTTGGATGGGTGCAGGCCAGCGTCGCCCCCGTCCAGGCGTGCCCAACCGGGTTTTGGTCCCTCCAGACGAACACCGGTGCGTGACGAGTTGTAATGCACTGTCCAGGGTGTGCTGTAGAAGCGGTCAAGAAAATCACTCTTGAGAAAATCAGGTGCGATGTGTGGTCCCTGCACAACCCGTAGCAGGGTACGTTCCAGCAGTGGCAGCGCGGGTGGCGCACTTGTAACGATAGTCTCCGGCGAAGCTCCGATGGATAGGATGTCGCCGGTTCGCAGTGCGCGTCCGGCGTGACCACCAAAAATACCCAGATCGAAGGTCGCCTGGCTACCGAGCACCAGGGGTACGTCGATCCCGCCGCTGATCGCCAGATACGCGCGGAGTCCTTCTCCATCCGCGGCGATCCTGCCGACTTCGAGGGTCTGGCCGGCTTTAATCTCGAAGGCTGCATCGTGGGCGACCATCGCGCCGTCGATAGTCGCTTGTGTTGATGCACCGCATAGAGCCGCTTGCACGTCGCAGGTGAAGTGCAGGGCAGGACCGTTGGCAAGCATCTCTAAACCTGCAGCATTCCCTGGGTTGTTAACAAGTGCGTTAGCACGGGCCATGGACCGGCTGTCGAAAGCCCCAGATGGCGGTACCCCCACATGCCAGTAGCCTGTGCGACCGTTAACGTCCTGAACACTGGATTGTGTACCCGGAGCAAGTACTTCGAAACTGCGCGCAGATAGTTGCACGGTAGCGGTGCTGTTAGTCGTTTGATGGCCGTTAACAAAATCCGGCAAAGAAAGTGCTTCCCGCAGGAAGGCCAGATTAGTCTCCAGGCCGTCTACCCGGGTATTCTGAATAGCGTTGAGCAGATGTTCGCGAGCTTGGCTACGGTCTTGGCCATGCGCGATAATCTTAGCCAGCATGGGGTCAAATGCGGCAGGCACGGTGAGTCCGGATTCAATCCAGGTGTCGATGCGCAGGCCGGTTTCTTCAGCCGGCCATGACAACGCACTGATGAGTCCGGGCGCAGGTCTGAAGTCGCGCATGGGGTCCTCGGCATATAAGCGCACCTGGATAGCATGACCCTGTACATCGGGTTCATGCATGAAGTCCTGTTCGCCCTGTGCAAGGCATATCATCCATTCGATCAGATCTATTCCGGTCACCAGTTCGGTAACGCCATGTTCGACCTGCAGGCGTGCATTGACTTCCAGAAAGTGAAAGTCCTGCCGGTCTGCGTCATAAAGAAATTCAACCGTGCCAGCTGATCGGTAGGCAATGCGTTCCATCAGTCGTCGCGCGGCAGCATGCATCGCGCTGCGCACCTTGTCTGGTAGTGTTGGTGCTGGCGCTTCTTCGATAACTTTTTGATTGCGCCGCTGCATAGAGCAGTCACGATCTCCCAGAATAGCTATGCCACCTCTGCCGTCGCCAAAAACCTGAACCTCAACATGACGCGCGGATTCTACAAAGCGCTCGACAAATAATCGGCTGTCACCAAAACTGCTGGCGGCCTGGTTTGCCACAGCCTCGTAAGCTGCGCGAAGCGCATCAGCGTCCGCGCAGGCACGCATGCCGATACCGCCGCCCCCAGCACTGCTCTTGAGCATGACGGGCCAGCCAATAGACTCAGCGGTGGTTAGCGCATGATCGAGGGATGTGAGCAAGCCGGAACCAGATAGAAGAGGGACATCAGCCTCCTGCGCTAACCGTCTGGCTTCGTGTTTTAAGCCGAATGCTTCAATCTGTGTCGGCGTTGGTCCCAGGAAAAGGAAGCCGGCCGCCTCGACGGCCTCAGCGAAACTAGAGTTTTCTGAAAGAAAGCCATAACCCGGGTGGATAGCGTCGACTTCGAATCTGGCTGCAATCTCAAGCAGCTTTGCAGAATTGAGATACGTGTCGCCGGCGCCGCCGTCGCCAAGGCTCACGGCGTAGTCTGCATTGGCCACGTGCAGGGAAGCTCGATCTACCTCAGCGAACACGCTGACACTCTGGATGTTCATATCCTTCAAGGTGCGTTGGATACGGGTAGCAATCGCGCCGCGGTTTGCGATGAGTACACGTCGAATCGGAGTTGTCATAAAAGGCTCAAAATAGTTGCCGTAGGCTGGTATCAGTTGTGGGTGTAGATCTCAAATTCGACAGGGGTCGGATCAAAGCCGCTGCAGGGATTGTTCAGCTGCGGGCAATTGGAAATCAGTACAAGAACATTCATGTGCGCAACAAGCTCAACGTACTGTCCTGGACCAGAAATACCATCGGCGAAAGATAAGCCGCCTTCCGGTGTGATGGGTACATTCATGAAGAAGTTGATGTTGCTGCCAATGTCCCGCTTGGTTAAGTCATCACTCCAGGACAAAAGTGCGTGCAGGAAGTTGTCGCGACAGCTGTGCATGAATTTTTTTTCGTGTGCGTAGCGCACCGTATTGCTTTCAGATGCGCAAGCGCCACCCAATGTGTCGTGTCGTCCTACGGTATCTTCGACGATGGTAAGCATCGACTCGTTTTCAGTGGATAAAAGTGTTGAGCCTTTTGTCAGATAAACGTTGCGTTGAGCGCGAATAGTATCAACAGCAGAGTAGCGTTCGATCGGGTTGTCGGCATTAAAAAAGAAGGCATCCACAGCCTCGTTGCCCTTAGTGTCTACAATTCTGCAATGTTGTCCTGCTTCCACTCGCGCCAGAAATGGTTCGCCAGCGCGAATGACTGTGCTCGATAGCTGTTTGAGATCACTCATGCTTGTATACCTTCTGCGGGTTGCGCGAACCATGCTTCGCTGTTGCGAAAGCCGCGTTCGTTTTCCGGTCGTGAGAGCCGGCAGGGGTCGTCTGCTGCGGGGGAGCCAGTCCAGTGGACCGACAGCGCAACGTCGCCGTCAGGGTAGGTGTCATAAGTTGCCAGCGGATGTGGTGCGCTGTTCATTGTCACCAGGCAATTCAACTCGGCGCGCAGATCAACGCTGGAACCAGGTGGTGAGTTATCTGCAACAAATGACATATTGCCTTCATCATCAGTCACCACCCGGCTGAACAGGTTTACATTTGCAACCAGGTCCCTTCGTGATAATCCCCAACGACCCAGTTCTACCAGGAATCCATCACGGCCATTGCGTCGGTAACCATTGCGGGCAGTTTGGAAATCCAGTTCACCGTATTGTTCCGCTATCATTGCTGCGGTGGTAGTGCCGCAGATGGTGTCATGCCAGCCGCAGTCGTCGTGGGTCATGGACATCAGCACCCGTCCCATATCTGAATACAGTACCAGCGGTGCCGCGAGATGGGAGACATGCTGCGCCTTAAGCGTGTCCGCCATGTTGTAACGCTCGCTTTTCTCATCCTGATTGAAAGCAAGCAAGCCGACGTTGGCACCACCGCTGATATCCGTCAGACGCAGTGTGTAGCCGCGCCGAACAATCAGGGAGTAGTGACATCCCGCTGGCAGGCGTTCCTCCAGAACTGCGGGGCCTAAGTTTGGAATTGAATGGGTTTCTGTCATGGGGTTTTCTCAACGTCATCAAATGCTGGGTCCGGCGTGTTTGCTGAGACCTTGTGCAGGGGTAAATCAAAAGTGATTTGCGCGCCGGGTTGTTTACCTTCTTTTAGCGCCGGTTTATCGAGTACAAGCATCCGTGTACCCAATCCAAAAGCTTCGGGTAAGTCATGTGTCACCATGACCACGGTCATGTTTGTGCCCAGCCACAGTTCACGCATTAATGCGTGCATGGCGCTTCGGTTGCCAGGGTCGAGGGCGCCGAATGGTTCATCCAGCAGCAGCAGCGGTGGCTGTCGTGCGATGGCCTGTGCAAGCGCCAGGCGTTGTTGCATACCGCCGGAAAGTTGCGCCGGATATCGATCAGCGGCATCAGCTAAACCAACAGCTTCTAACAGTGCCAGTGCTTGTGCACGAATCGCGCGGCGCCGAGCGCCGAAACACCAGCCGAAGATCCGATCACCGTCTCTCAGTTCAAGCCCCAGGCGCACGTTCTGTGCAGCGGTCAGATGTTGGAATACGGAATATCTCTGGTAAACGATGCCGCGTTCGGTTGAAGGCTCTGAGGGCAACGGTTTGCCGTCGAGCAGAAGCTTGCCAGAGGTAGGTGCTTCCTGGCCTAACAATAGCTTAAGCAGCGTGCTTTTACCGCAGCCAGATGCGCCAACGATGGTACAGAACTCCCCGGAAGCAAGGTCCAGGTTGATGCCGTCTAATACGACCGTGTCATCGTAGGACTTGTATAAGTCCTGAATTTGCAGGTGACTCATGGTTGCGGTTCCGCCTTGTCTTCAAGGGCCTGCCAGGGAAAGATCATGTCTTTCAATCGACGCAGGCCATAATCTGTCAACCACGCCAGCAGGGTGATCCAGGCGACATAGGGCAGAATGATGTCCATCGCCAGGTAGCGGCGCACCAGAAAGATTCTGTAACCGAGGCCTTCAGTTGCGGCGATCGCTTCAGCGGCAATCAGGAACAACCAGGCCGCTCCCAGCGAAAGTCTTACGCCGTCTAACAGGCGCGGCATCATCTGCGGCAATACCACCCGCCACAGCGTGCGCCAGGTACCGGCGCCAAGCGTCTGCGCTTTGATTAATTCTTCCATCGGCATTTCGCGGATGCGTGCTTCGAGATCTCGGGCAATAAACGGCCCTACACCGATGGCAATCAGCACCACTTTTGATAATTCGTCGATCCCGAGCGCAATAAACAGAATGGGCAGCAGAGCAAGCGGTGGCACCATGGCAATGGCTGCGAGAAATGGCGACAGAGATGCTCTGGCCAGAGGGATCAGGCCAGCCAGAACGCCAAGAAGAAGGCCCAGAGAAGCTCCGGTTCCCACCCCGGCAGCCAGCCGTTGCATGCTTGCCATCGTGTCGGTCCAGAAGAGGTAATTCCCGGTGCGCCGATCTTCTGTAAATGCCATGGTATACATTGAATTACCCATGGTGCTGAAACTAGGCAGCAATCTATCCTGGGCGTTCTCTGCAAGGCGGGCGCTGGAAGAGATCTGGTAGAAAACAAGCAGCGCAACGAAAGGCAGCAGTGTCAGCACGGTGCCGAGCCAGCGCGTTGGCCTCTGGTTGATCAGACGACGCATAGGTTCACTGCTTTGCCTGGTGTCAGCGGATCAGATGCCATCACGGTGTGAGCTTGTTCCCATCTGGTGTCATAAAACGATCGGTAAACCGAAGCTGCACGTTCTGTTCATTACCCCAGATGGCACCGTCGGAGAACTCGATGCCAACAAATCCGGCATTGGGTGCCATCGGGCCAAGCAGCCCTTTGTCGTAGGAAAATTCAGCAACGCGTTGCATGGTTTGTTGTGGCGCGTCACTGTTTACAAAGGCGATACCGTCTGCGGGTTCCGCAAACATGTGGGTAGTGGACAGCTGTCGCTGGAAACTGGCGAGGGTTGTACCGGATGCAGCGGCCATGTGTTGCTGAACAGCCGCACTGGTTTCTTCAGCGAGCATCTGCGTGACGGCTTCATACCAGGCGCCTGCCAGCGCATAGCCGAGCTCCGGGTGCGCAGCCAGTGTCTGCGTGTTGACAATGGTCAGATCCAGTATTTCGCCGGGTATCTGGCTGGAATCGAAGACCACGTTTGCAGACGGCATATCACGAATTTCGGCAAGCATGGGATTCCAGGTCACGACCGCGGGCACGCCGGTGCCTGCCCAGGCGCTGACCATATCTGCATCAGATGTGTTAACCAGGGTAATGTCGCGTTCGGACAGGCCCACTGAATCCAGCGCACGTGCAAGCAGATAGTGAGAAACGGAAAGTTCGACCAGATGCACCCGCTGATTTTCAATAGCGTCCAGCTGTTTGTTATCTCGTAATACAACCGCATCATTGCCATTGGAAAAGTCGCCGACGATAACCGCGGTACTGTCAACGCCACTTGCTGCAGCGATGGTGAGAATATCCATATTTGTGGCGGTCACTGCATCGAATTGTCCTGCGGTGTACTGGTTGACAGATTCGATGTAGTCATTGATCTGCACGATGTCTATTTCGATACCATAACGATCAGCCCAACGGTCAACGATGCCGGTGGCATCGGCATACTCCCAGGGCATCCACCCCACATATATTGACCAGGCCAGAGTAAAGCGTGGTTTTTCTGCAGCTATTGCACCGTTGCAGAGCAGGCAGAAAAGCAAGCTCGCCAGGAGTTTTGATATCGCGGGCATGTTGAACAGTCCTTCCGTGTTGAGCGCGTTCCTTTCTGGTGCGTTTTCATGCATCGAGAAAATCAGCGCCCTTTATTAGTGCTTATGTCACGCGTTAAAAACCGCGAGATACTCGTCATGCAGGCGAGCTATCGGGGCTTCGTGATCCATGGTCATCGGACCTACGGCAAACGCATCGGATTGCACCGTTGCCTGGAGGCGTTCTGTCATAGCCGCATCCTCAACTTCGGTGATTTCCTGGAATGCTTGCAGCATGATCTGTGCCATCTCTGTCGAAGTGACCTGTTCTGGTTCAACAAGAGCTCGAAAGTGCATCTGTGTTCGGTTAGGTGCCAGTGGCATAACCAAGCCGGTCGCGAAGTAAGTCGCGCCGGTGAACAGGGTCAGGTTGGGAAAAAGCAGGTGCGCGCCGTTCTGTTGCTGGCGCTCGGACAGACCGCCTATGGGTTTGAGCTCTGGTGTCATGCTGGTGGAGCCTGGCCGCGTAGGTTCGAACGAAGCCCAATGCGCGCCTGATTGCAGCATCTCACCCTGATGATGCTCCCACATACGTAAACTCTTCGGATGGGTGTACCACAAGTGATACCAGTCGACGTGGTTCTCAACGTAAAATTTCCAATTCGCAGCGAATTCGAAGGTCCCCTCGCACAGGACTCGCAGTCGATCCGGTTCAAAAGATCCAAGCAGGTCTGGTATGTCCGCCAGCCAGGATTCAAAAGCAGAGGCCTGGCTATCAGGATTAACAAATACAAGGCCTTGCCATTGTGATAGCGCGGCTGGAATAAGTCCCCATTCATCGAGGTTCATTGCCGGAAGTTGTTTGATCTGCTGCGGCACATTGCGCAGGCTGCCGTCGAGCTTGTATTGCCAGCGATGGTATGGGCAGACAATGGCGTTGCAGTTGCCTTGCGCATCCAGCAGCTGTGCGCCGCGATGCCGACAGACATTGTGGAAGGCGCGCAATTCTTGATCTTCTCCGCGCACAACAACAATGGGGCTGCCGCCAATGGTAGCGGTAAGGTAGTCGCCCACCTGGGGGATATCCCGTGTCTCACCAACAAAATTCCAGCTGCGCCGGAACAGCTGTTTCTGCTCGCGATGGAACCATGCCTGGTCATAGTAGGCTTCGGCGGGCAGCCGATAGCCATTGCCAGGTTGCAGGGATTGCGCGCTCGGCGGAAGCGGTTCCATTGAGGTGCCTCTGTCAGAATGAATGATACAAACGTACAGCAGGATCCATGCCATCTCGGATCGATGCCGCTTTCTGGTGCGCACAGGTGTGTGGCGCACTCATTGTGATCACAGCGACCGCCGTGTAAACAAACCAACAGGGCTGTAGCGCGCGATATTGATACTTCTCATAGTGTGCATGGGAATTGCATGGTAGGTTTTCATGCAGTGTGCTGACGAGTGATGCAACGCAGTGCAGCAGACAGACGACGGATTTATCAGGGACAAATCAGATGTGTTCAAAAAGTGCCAAGCTACTCTTAGTTGCCGGATGCCTGGGTGCGTGCGCGGAATCTACCGATCCTCAGCAGCAGGACGCCCCGGCGGGTAATCTCGCCACGGCGGAAGCACTCATCGATGCGTTTTACTCATTCCAGCCCGAGATGCTCGAATCGTTTCTTGTGCATCCGCAAGCCAGAGCCTCGGCACCGGCACTGATGTTCTATCAGGGTTGGGCTGAGGGGGGTAATTATAAAGTTATACAACGAACGCCTTGTACTGCGGTGTCGGAAAATGTTGTCCAGTGTGCGATTACCGTAGAGGACGACCCGGTGTTGGCGTTAAAGACAAACTTTAATGTCACTGATACCTTTACCATCACGTTTGACGCAGGGCAGGTTGTGAAAGTGGAAACCGATTCCAATGATCAGCCAATCTACTATCAGGCTTTTGACTGGGTCGTTAAAGAGATGCCGGAAGTCATGGACGGTCCGTGTAAAGGTTTTTTTGACGGTGGTCCTACGCCAGGCGATTGTGCGCGCGCTATGACCGAAGGCTATCGCCGCTTTGCGGCGAGTGAAGAGTATCCACTCTAACCTGGATCACGCAGTAACAGGCGA
>CBDUMB010000056.1:0-10972 GCA_965368205.1 uncultured Pseudomonadaceae bacterium
CCGCGTGCTGTAACCCCATTCGTTATCGTACCAACTGATGACTTTAGCCATACGCCGATCAATCACCTGGGTCAGGCCCGCATCAAATACGCTGGAGTGGCTGTCCCCGATCACATCCCCGGACACGATTGGATCCGTGCAATAAGACAATATACCCCGCATCGGGCCTTCCGCCGCCCGTTGCATGGCTTCGTTAATTTCGGTTTCTGAAACATCGCGCTCAAGCTCCACCGTTAAATCGACCACGCTGCCGTCGGGCACAGGTACCCGCATGGCCATCCCATCCAGACGCCCTGCCAGTTCAGGCACTACCAGGCCTATGGCGCGAGCTGCGCCGGTCGAGGTGGGCACAATATTGGTGGCCGCGCTGCGTGAACGACGCTTGTCTGCATGGGGCGCATCGATCAGGCGCTGATCTGACGTGTAAGCATGTACGGTCGTCAGCAATCCTCTTTTTATGCCAAAGCTGTCATGCAGCACCTTTGCGATCGGCGCGGCACAGTTGGTTGTGCAACTGGCATTACTGATGATGCGGGTGTCTTTGGTCACAACATGATCGTTGACACCCATAACGATGGTGGCTTCCAGCGGGTCTTTACAAGGGACCGTCAACAGAACACGCTTCGCGCCTGCTTCAAGGTGCCAGTTCAACTCTTCAAGACGCCTGAATCGACCACTGCTTTCAACCACATAATCAACCCCCAGTTCCTTCCAGGGCAGTTTGCGGGGGTCTGGCTCCTGCAGAACAATAAAGGGGTCACCATCAATGCGCAGTTCGTTGCCGTTCAAAGCAACTTCTCCGGCATACTTGCCGTGGATGCTGTCGTATTTAAACGCATAAGCCAGATCATCCGGGTCAGCCAGATCATTAACCGCGATGACATCATAGTGACGACGCAGTTTGGCAATGCGAGTGATGGTTCGACCAATACGGCCAAAACCGTTGATGGCGATTCTGGGTAAAGACATTTCAATCCCTTATTTAATTGCAATACCAGTTCAAGACTGGGCCTGTTCAACAAGCTTTGTAGAATAGCGGCATTTCCCGATAGACTTACCCTTTGAAGATACGCCAACCAGACAAGCCAACCAGAAAGGGACCGACAAATGGACACTTTCGACTATTCCCAGTCACCCTACCCAATTCGGCCCGATATACGCAAGGCACACCAGACTTACTGGCAGCGCCTGGCTCAACCCGGCAGTTGGTGGACTGGCCCACAACGTGTCGCTATCGCCGCGGAGAGTCGCCAGGCGCTCACCTGTACTTTCTGCACAGAACGCAAGCAGGCGCTTTCGCCCTATCAGTTTCCAGGCAGGCATGAAACAACCCAGGATCTGTTAGACGACATAGCAATAGATGCGATACACCGAATCATCACCGATCAGACGAGGATAGCCGCTCACTACATAGAACAGAATGCCGCCCAAGGTCTGACAAAAAATGCCTACGTCGAACTGGTCGGTATTGTGGTTGCCATGTTCAGCATCGATGAATTCCATCGTGGACTGGGGATACCGCTTGAACCTCTACCCATCCCTGACTCGGGCGAGCCGTCACATTACCAACCCGAAATACTCAGCGACGATATCGGCTTTGTACCCACAGTGCCGCCTCAAGGTGCTATCGGTGCAGAAGCAGATTTATGGTCTGATGGGCGCACCGCAAATGTTGTCAGAGCCCTCACCCTCGTGCCCGATGCACTGCGAGACTGGCGTATGCTCAGCGACGCACAATATATCTCTTTTGCCAGTATGGGCAATTTTGTTGGTGACCCGAATCGGTCCATCAACCGCATGCAGACCGAGCTGATCGCTGGTCGGGTATCAGCCATTAATGAGTGTTTTTACTGAACCAGCGCACATGCCACCATGCTCCGTGTGAGCGCCTTAACCACTGAAACCGACATCGACCTCAATGCCGTCAATGGCGATATCGACAGCGCAGCTGTTGGCATCGAATACGGTCCCGAATTATTGCGCTTTGCGGAAAGCCTTGCACGGCGGGACGATCAACTGGAAGTACATCGGGAAGCACTCCTGCAGCGCGCAGGCGCCGAAGTTGTGGTTGATGCTGCCGGCGTTGCCGCTAACTTTCAGCGCATGACCCGCATCGCGGATTCGATTGGTATCCCCGTCGATGACATGCAGGCTGAGATCGGCCAGGCTGTCCGTCAGGATTTGAACCTTGCACGTTTTGCTTCGGCGCAGAACACGCTTAACCCCTCATCAGGCTGACAACCCTGGGCTGTCAGTAAAAGCTGAGCTGACTCGAGCCACGTGCTTTTCGACTTTTCAGAGCACCGCAGACGTGTCCAACCAGTGATCAGTGTCGCAACCATTGCGCGTCGCTGACCAGACAGATGCCACCAGAGCGGGTCAGCACGCTGCGCACACCGTTAACAATCTGGTCGGTGATCTCAGGATCGTCACAGGCAATAATGAAAACACAGTTGGTCGACGTACCAGTGGGTTCGTCCGCGCGACGCAAACCACGGTCGCCACTCCCGCCAGCGTGATCTATGAGGGTATAACCAGGCGCCTGCAGCTTCACCAGAAGTTTAGCCATACGCTGGGCCAGAGGCTGTTCGATAACAATTTCGATTCGCTTACACGGTTTCATAAATATGCACCTGCATGAATCAGGCCAGCCAATTGACTGCCTGATGGTAAAGGGGAATGCCGACCAGCAAATTGAACGGGAAAGTGACGGCCAGAGATAAAGCGAGATAAACGCTCGGATTGGCTTCGGGTAGCGCCAGGCGCATGGCTGCGGGCACCGCGATGTAAGAGGCACTGGCACACAAAACGATAAGCAGGACCGCATCACCCTCAGGCAAATCTATCAACACCGCTAAACCAACCGCAATGGACGCGTTCAGCAGCGGCAAAGCGATACCCCACGCCACCATGCCCAGGCTGCTCAGTCCGCGCTCCGAACTGCGCATATCCTGCAACCGGCGCATCGCAACAATACCCATATCCAGCAAAAACAGACACAACACACCTATAAACAGATCATTCACCAGTGGACTGATCTGAGCTTTTCCAACGGGCCCTGCAATCCAGCCGATGATCAGGCTACCCATAATCAGGAACACAGACCCATTCAGAAATGATTCACGCACCAGCTCTCCCGGCGCGATGAGTTCAGGCTGATCCCGCTCTTCTTTTGACTGATAAATGCGATACAGGAGCAGGCCAATGATGATGGCCGGCGACTCCATCAGCGCCATCGCGGCGACCAGATGACCACTCCATGCGACACCATTTGCATCAAGGTAGCTGGTACAGGTGACAAAGGTTACTGCGCTGATTGAACCGTAGGTTGCTGCAGTGGCAGCCGCATCTGCTGTCGACATCTTTCTGCGCAACAGGTAGAAAACATAAACCGGCACCACCGACGCCATGAGCAAAGCGGTCAACAGACCTTTTGCTACTTCAAAGTCCAGCGGGCTTTCAGCCAGCGCCACGCCGCCTTTAAAGCCAATAGCAAACAGCAGATACAGCGACAGGAATTTGGCGACCTGCTCCGGTATCTCGAGGTCGCTGCGCAGCAAAGTTGCCGCTGCGCCCAACATGAAAAAGAGCAGCGGCGGCGAGGTAATGTTAGAGAGAAACAGTGCGTCCAAAACTAACTTTCTGCCAGCTTTTCAGCTTTGATCTCGACCTGCCGGGTCATTGTGGCGCGGAAGGCTTTGATTGCTGTGCGAACCTTCGGATCCGAGACGCCAATAATCTGCGCAGCCAGAATGCCTGCATTACGCGCATTATCTATCGCCACAGTAGCGACAGGAATGCCCGCGGGCATCTGCACGATGGAGAGTAGTGAATCCTGGCCATTAAGCTTGGTTGCACTGACGGGTACACCCACCACGGGCACAGGTGTAAGCGATGCAACCATGCCAGGCAGATGGGCGGCGCCACCGGCCCCCGCGATGATCACCGATATGCCGTTGTCTTCCGCTGCCAGGGCATATTCATACATGCGTTGCGGTGTGCGATGAGCACTGACTATCGCCATTTCCCATGCCACGCCCAATTCTTCCAGCACATCGCGCGCTGCACTCATAACCGGCAGGTCTGAGTCGCTGCCCATTATAATACTGACTTTCGTCACCCCACCCCCTACTTAACTGATACGACGACTCAGGAAGCCAACGCGGCGAGCGCCTCGTCAACATTTTGCTGAGCTTCTTCTATGGATTGCGCAGTGCTTGTGATGTGGCCCATCTTCCTGAGCAGCTGCGTGCCCTTCTTACCATACCAGTGCACATTTGTATTGTTCCCGGCAGCAATAACGCCATGCCCGCGCGCGCAGGCTGCTTCAATCGCATTATCGTAGAGGATATTGACCATGGCTGAAGGTTCCATTTGCTCGGTAGAACCCAATGGTAAGCCTGCAATTGCACGCAGATGTTGTTCGTATTGTGAAGTCTGGTGGGCTTCAATGGTGAGGTGCCCTGAATTGTGAACACGCGGCGCGACCTCATTGATCAACAGATCTTTGTCGTTGTGCAGAAACATCTCGACCGCAAACAGACCAACGCCGTCGAGCTGACGGATAAACCGCAAGGCAATCTGATGTGCCTCGTTGGAAATTTCAACAGGTAAGGATGCAGGCGACAACACGTGGCTGAGAATGTGCCCTTGTTCGTTGAAGTCCATCTCGACAACGGGAAAAACAGATTCTTCACCCGCAGTATTGCGCGCCACCAACACCGCAAGTTCCCGACGTGGCGCAATAAATTCTTCAATAATTGTCGCTGTCGGCCAGAGACGATCTGCGCCATCCACTTCGCGGATCACCTGCACACCGCGCCCATCGTAACCACCCCTGTGGGTTTTCTGTACAAAGGGCAGGCCAAACTCTGCGGCCAGGGTGCTGATGTCTGCTTCGGCAGGACAATCGATAAACTTTGCAGTGGGCAGCTGGTGCTCAACAAACCAGCGTTTCTGTAAACACTTGTTCTGCAGCAGCCGCAGATGCTCTACCTTTGGAAACACCTCCACATCACCCTGCGCATGGACCTCGGCAAGCCGATCCAGCACTGGGGAGGCAATATCTTCAAGTTCAAAGGTGATCAGATCAACACGACCGATCAGCGCCTCGGACGCGGCCAGATCATCCAGCGGCGCAACAATGACGTGGTCGGCGTGTTCGTTAGCCGGACTGTCCGCAGCAGGTGCGACCACCGTAGTGGTCATACCCAGCGATCGAGCGGCCTGGCACAGATAGGCGCCGAGCTGGCCGGCGCCATAAATGCCCAGGCGCAAGCCCATTAGCCTTCGTCACCTCCAAGGAAGCCGAAGATATGCAACAGACTGGTGAACAGGTTGTAGATGGCTACAAACAAGGTCACGGTTGCCATGATGTAATTGGTTTCACCGCCGCGGATAATATCCTGGGTCTGCCACATGATGAGACCACTCATCAACAGCACAAACAGACCTGAAACCGCTACTGACAGCATTGGCATCTGGAAGAAAATAGCCGCCAGACCCATGCAGAATGCCACCAGAATGCCGACAAACAGGAATGTGCTGAAGCGCATCATGTCTGGGGCTTTGGACGATCTGGCATAAGCTGACAAACCGAGGAAAACGACACCAGTCGTCGCCATGGCCGCGGTGACCAGTGAAGGACCATTTGCCAGACCCAGATACATGTTGATGATCGGACCGATCGTGTAGCCCATAAATCCGGTCAGCGCAAAAACACTCACCAGACCCCAGGCACTGTTGCGCAGGTAGCTGGTCAGGCCCACCAGAACGACAAATATGTTTGGAGGATTCAAATCTAGCGCAATTGAACCGGCAGCAACCAGGGCACTGAAGGCCAAAGTCATTGATAATAAACGATAAGTATTACGAAGCACCGCATGCTGGGAAGCAATTGCGGCATCATTCAGGTGGGCGGTAGCCACACCAACCTCGTTTTTCATGGAGCACTCCTACTGTGTAATTCAAGGGGTACAATAACCCCCGCAACAGTAAGGACTAGTCATTCTTTGCGCAAGCTGAGTTCGGTAATACCTTATGGTTTATACTTCGTACAAACCGATGTTTCGGCGCAGTGGAATCGTATTTTCCTTCGTATTAGTTTTTAGCAGACTACGCGTCAGAAAATAATGACCATTGAAAAAACCAGGGGCTCTAAGACTGTGCGCCATTTGAACTATACCCACCTGCTCTATTTCTGGACCGTTGCCCGGGAAGGCAGCATTGCGCGCGCTTCGGAGGTATTACATCTCACCCCGCAAACCATCAGCGGCCAGCTCAAGCTGCTGGAAGAAGCGGTTGGCGAGCCTTTATTCAACAGAGTTGGGCGCGGGTTGGCCATGACCGAAACAGGCCAGGTGGTTAATCAGTATGCCGATGAAATTTTCATGCTCGGTGCGGAACTCACCCAGAGAGTAAAAAGCAAGCAGGCCCTCATTCCCACTACCCTCAACGTCGGCATCGTCAACTCCATTCCTAAACTCATCGCCCTGCGCATCCTTGAACCCGCTCTTGGACTGGAAGACCCGCTGCGTGTTGTCTGTCGAGAAGGCGATCTGGAGCGTCTGCTGGGAGAGCTTGCGGTACATCGACTGGATCTGGTTATTTCAGACCGATCGATACCCACCGGCATTAACGTCAAAGCTTATAACCATCCGCTGGGTGACAGCGGCGTCAGCTTCTTTGCACACACAAGCATCGCGGCAAAGTATCAGGAGAATTTCCCTCAATGCCTCGACGCCGCGCCGATCCTGCTACCTGCAAACGAAAGCCCTATGCGGCGCGTGCTGGAGGATTGGTTCGATAACGCTGATATAAATCCGCGGGTCGTCGCTGAATTTGACGACAGCGCTTTACTGAAAGCCTTTGGCGAAGCCGCACTGGGGGTCTATCCCGCCCCCACCGCCATTGCAGATGAGGTCTGCTCCATGTACCACTCGGTGGAACTGGGTAAGGTCGACAGCGTACGGGAGTCTTACTTTGCGATTTCTCCGGAACGGAAACTGAAGCACCCTGCCGTTCTGCAGATCACCGAGCGCGCACGTGAGAAGCTGGCTAGCTAGCGCGCCCCATGAGACCTAACTGACGGTCTCTTGTCACCACCCGGCGCAAACGCGCCGCCGCATCTGCAACACACGCCTGGGGATTGCTGCTCACCACTGATATCGTCTGTTTGCGCCCACCGCGCAGTTCTGCCTGCAGGTTACAGCAGTAAGTCGGCTCGGTGTCCAGATGATTTGGCGCAATTTCGTTAGCTTTCAACTCAATGGCCAGATGCACCACCTGCCAATGAACGGAAGCCAGCGCAAAGTTTATCTGCCGCTCAATCTTGGCCGGCCAACTCGGGCCTAACTCTGATTCTATGTTGATTTGCGTGACCATCAGTGACTCCTAATTTCATGCACAGTCTAGAGGCACGGCACTTGCCAACAAGCAGATAAACCTAGCGCTCAATGTTCGACGCAACCGAAGCGACACACATCGACCCAGATTTTTTAGAACAGGACATGCATCGAAAAAAATGTAGCTTGGAGACGAAACGAACTGATGGCGCCGAGCAGTTAATTTCCTCACCATCCTCCCACCAAACATCGGAGGCATAGCTATGCCGTTAGACAAAATTCTCGGCAGCGTAACAGGTAACCCGGCAATAACAGGCGCGCTCAGCGGTGCAGCCGGCGGCGCCCTTGTTACTGCATTCACAAATAAAAAATCTGCCAGAAAACTGCTCAAAGCTGGCGGCCTGGTTGCGGTAGGCAGCCTGGCCTACAAAGCTTACCAATCCTATCGCGGCTCACAGCAGCAAATTGCTGATGGAGCAGCTGCCACCCCTGCGCAACCGACCCAGGCGCAGGCGCTGCCTGAACTCACCCGGCAGGACTTTGCCGCCGTGGTTGATTCAAACCACAATGCCAGCACCACCAGCCTCATCATCCAGGCGATGATCGCAGCCGCCCATGCAGATGGACACCTGTCTGAGGCAGAACAGAGACGCATCTGGCAACAGGCTGTTGAACTGGACCTGCCCAGCAGCGATCTGGCGGCACTATCAGAGCAGTTATCCAACCCGCTGGATCCTGCGCAACTGGCTGCTCTGGCCCCCAACATGGAAACACGCATCGAAATATATACCGCATCCGCAATCGTCATCGACGACACCTGCGAAGCGGGCAAAAGTTACCTCGCGAATCTGGCGTCACAGTTGCAGTTACCAGCCCAGCTGGTGGAAGCACTACATCTCCAATCTTCCCAATCACCTGTGGCCGCCTGATTCCGCTACAGCCCGTACCGGCAGCATCCCTCCCATTGGATGCTTCAGTCCCGGTATGGGCTCCCCCCTACTTCGCACTGGCGCAACAGCCAGGCATAAAAAAACGCCCTTAACGGGCGTTTTTTTTCAGCGCTTTGATGATTCACCCAATTGGGGATATCAGGCAGCGATCTGTCGCTTATTCTCCAGTTGAGTTGCTTTGCGGATTCTACGATAGACCATCGGCGACAGAGCCAGCCACTCCGCGATGTCATCCAGCAGCACTCGACAGATATGATGGTCAACATTGACCCGCTGACACACAGCAAAGTAGGCCTGTTCTGCTGTCTTAACATCATCAATCGACTGCGCAACCCGCCGCCAGCTGCCACGCTGCACAGGTGCAATCGTCGCAGGCGAACATCCAATGCGGGTGATGTCGAAACCGCGCTGCGCCAGTTCAGCAATGCTGCTCTTGACCAGTGTCGCAACTAATTCTTTTTGCTTACGTGCATGCTGCATTAATACTCTGCCGTAAATAAATGAGCCATGACTATGGCGAATCTACCGTCAACCAGCCAATCGGTTGTTGCTGAGCTTTAGTTCGGCAAAATCTGACAAAGCCTCCCGGGGTCAGGAGGCTTTCCCAGCAAGGCGCGCGTTACGACGACTGATACGCTCCTGCAGACGCGCATGCCTTGCCGGCGTCAACGGATAAGACCAGATCAACTTCAGCGCCAGTCCATAAAAAATGATCGGCCCCAGGCAGTAGACCATACGCAAAGACAAGACCCCGATTTCGGTACTGCCTGCAACGCCACCTGCCGGATCAAACCCAAGCAGGCCCACAACGTTCAGCGAAACGCCGGTGCCAAGGGCGATGGCAATTTTTTCCGTAAAGCCAAGGAATGCAAAGTAGGTTCCGGCGCGTTGACCACCGGTTCTTGCGGTGTCCACGTCAACAACGTCTGCCAGCATCGCAATCGGCAGAAACTGCAGCCCACCAAAACAGAAGCCTTTAACCACAAAGAGCAGGAAAAACGCCAGATAATCTCCGTATCCCAACAGCAGGTTGGCAGCGCTGACAGATGCCACGGTAATCAACGTGCACATGAACGCGCGATGCTTGCCGATCTTTCGTCCCAGCCACAACCAGAAGGGAATGGCTGCGAGGCCAGCAATGAAATAGAAGAAGTAGGCTGCACCAATGGTTGGCACGCCCACGATATCGCGAATAAAAAACAGGCTCACCGCATTTCGAAACGCTTCACCAAACATCACCGCCAGGGCAATGATCAACACCCGACGCATGGGTCCATTTTTCAGAACCAGTCGTAGACCTTCTTTAATACTGGGACGCTTTTCTGCAACGATACGCGCCGGTTCTTTGACCAGCATCAACGCGATACCGACACAAACAGGCAGCACCAGAATAATTGTCCAGGCCAGTCCCATCAGCACCGGGCCGGTCAACGTAGCGCGGTCCACCGCCTGCTTGTCACCAAAGTCACCGGAAAACGCACCTATGGCATCTGACCATAATGTGGCAAACACCTGGCCCACGCCGGTGCCCCCGTCCGCACGTATCTCGATGATCATAGGCACAGCTGCCGCGACCATCAGGCCAACCAGGACATAGATTTCCCGCGCGGCCGTGACCCGACTACGTTGATGGTAATCCAGAGAGAGCTCGGCACCCCAAGCACGATGCGGCAAAGCAATCAGCGTACTGCCGAGAAAAAATATGGTCAGCCAGAATAGAAAGTAGAGGAGTCCAACTTCGCCGACCGGGATGAACAGTTTATAAACACCGAGCATCATGATGGGAGTACCCACCAGCAGCCAGGGTTTACGACGACCGAATCGGGTTCGCCAACGGTCGGTCAGTTCGCCTACCAGGGGGTCTGTGACCACGTCGGTGAGACGCGCCAGCATCAGAATTGTACCCACCGCAGCAAGACTGATACCCAAACCGCCGGAATAATGTGCAGGTATCCAGATCGACAGTGGATAACCTATAACGGCCAGCGGCAGACCCACAGCACCATGGGCAAAAACAGTTTTGCGTTTGAGTTCTTCGGCCACAATGGGTCCCCTTCCCAGTGATCAGGCCAATATTATTAGCACAGAATACGCCTCGCAAAACAGCTTTATATCTGCGCGCATAACAAAGAGGCTAAAGTTTGCCTTGCTTACCCCACGCGCGCTGCGCAGAATTCAGACGATCACAGGGAGGAAAACATGGATCTGAACAATAGAGTGGCCGTAATAACGGGCGGCAGTGGTGGCATCGGGCAAGCCATGGCAAAAGCGTTTTTAAGCCAGGGTGCAAAAGCGGTGGTGCTTGCCGATCTGGACGAGCAGGCAGTGCAAGCAGCAGCAGCTGACATCGGCTGCGAAGGTTACGCCTGCAATGTCACCCAGGAGAGTGATGTACAGGCTTTAGTGGAACGCGTGCTGCAGAAACATGGACACATCGACCTGTTCTGCTCCAATGCCGGCGCCGGTGGCCAGGGTCTGCTGACCGATGCACCCAATGAAGTCTGGCAACAGCAGTGGGAGCTGCACGTTATGTCACACCTGTATGCGGCGCGAGCGGTACTGCCGGGCATGCTGGAACGGGGTGAAGGCTATCTGCTCAATACCGCATCTGCAGCTGGTTTACTGGCAGCAATCGGTTCAGGGCCCTACACCGTGAGTAAAGCCGCTGCGGTAAAACTT
>CBDUMB010000057.1:0-10914 GCA_965368205.1 uncultured Pseudomonadaceae bacterium
GTCAATTCCGGCTCCGCACCAGCCGCATCCTGATCGCCGGTATCAAGCCATTGCACAGCACCCGCCCCGATATGAGCATCAAGGAAACCCGTCTGCCAATCGAACCGGACACGCAGATCCAGCTCACCTACCTGTGACGCATCGAAATGCTGTTGCAGATATTGATGCAATAAAGACATAAAAACCCGATTGAAAATGCAGGGGGACTGTTTAAGGCAGCAGCGGGGTTGCGTCAAGTCTCAGCCTGAATAGATTTAGCGTCGATGAGGGAGACGGTGGTAGCTGCGAAGCTGGAACCTGCAAAGCTGGAACCTGCAAAGCTGGTAGACGTCATCACGCCACAGCCTATACAGTAGCGGGCTATTTGAGTTCAGCAGTCCTATATGTCTTATCTTTTTGAGTACCTCATCTTCTTAGCCCAGGTGGTGACCATCGTTGTCGCCATCGTTGTGATCATTTCTGCCATCGCCAACGCCAGCAATCGCGGGACATTCGGCGAAGGGCACGGGCATCTGCGCGTGACCAAATTGAACAACAAGCTTCGCGAACTGCGTCATGCCATGGAAGGGCAACTGCTGCCACCTGACGCGGTTAAGAAACAGCACAAACTGGAAGCCAAAGCAGAATCGGCAGCCCTCAAAGAAGAACAGAAAACACAGATTCAGGCGCTCAAGGCGCAACAGAAAGCCAGCAAAAAGCCAGCCCAGCAAGCCGCAATAGACGAAAGCGAGCCAGGTACCGGCAAAGTATTTGTGCTGCAATTTGAAGGTGATGTCAGTGCCTCAGAGGTGGAACATCTGCGAACGGAAGTAAGCGCTGTGTTGACGCTGGCCACACCCCAGGATGAGGTGGTTATCTGTATCGAAAGCCCGGGCGGCATGGTGCACAGCTATGGGTTTGCGGCATCTCAACTCAGCCGTGTCCGGGCCAGGAACATCCCGCTGACGGTAGTGGTTGATCGTGTCGCAGCCAGCGGTGGCTACCTGATGGCCGCCGTGGCAAACAAAATTATTGCAGCACCCTTCGCCTTGATCGGCTCAATTGGCGTCGTCGCACAGATACCCAATGTACATCGGCTGTTGAAGAAAAATGACGTTGACGTGGAGATCCTGACAGCAGGTAAATACAAGCGCACGCTAACCACGCTGGGCGAAAATACAGATGAAGGGCGAGAAAAATTTATCGAAGAACTGGAAGATGTGCACGCCCTGTTCCAGGAGTTTGTTGTGGGAAACCGCCCGGATCTGGATATTGATGCGGTAGCTACCGGAGAAGCCTGGTATGGCAGCCGCGCGATCAGTCTTGGCCTGGTAGATGAACTGGCAACCAGCGATGAATATCTGACACACTGCTGTGAGGATCGTGACGTCTATCAGGTGCAGTGGGTGGAACACCAAAGGGCACTCGACAAAATTCTTGGCAAGGTCAACACCCTCGTCGACAACGTCGGCCAGGTGTTTGCACCGAACAGACACTGACAGCAACCATCCGAATACTTACCAGTAGATAACAATACTCAACAGGGGATAAGGAAAACAACCATGGCATTTACTGCTTTCTGGATTGAAAAAAACGACAAAACATTCACCCGGTCCGTCATCGAACGACAGGAAGCAGACCTGCCTGCCGGCGACGTGATGATTGATGTCAAATTCTCATCACTGAACTACAAAGACGCTCTATCTGCCACCGGCAACCCCGGTGTCAGTCGCAACTTCCCGCATACACCTGGCATCGATGCGGCTGGCGTTGTTCTGGAAAGCAGCAGTTCTGACTTTGCTCCGGGTGATGAAGTGATCGTGATTGGTTTTGACCTAGGCATGAATACGCCTGGCGGTTTTGCTCAACGAATTCGCGTGCCAGCAGGATGGGTTATCAAGTGTCCTGAAGAACTCAACCTCCACAGCAGCATGTTGTTAGGCACGGCAGGCTTTACGGCCGCAGAATGTATTGACAAGTTAACCAACGCCGGTATGACGCCTGCATCCGGACCGGTACTGGTTACCGGCGCAACCGGCGGCGTCGGCTCAGTAGCCGTTAAACTGCTTGCACACCTGGGCTATGAAGTTGTCGCTGTTACAGGCAAACCCGAACAACATGAATTTTTGAAATCGCTGGGAACGTCAGAAATCTTAAGCCGCGAAGACGCATCCGCAGGTGTTGAAAAACCATTGCTGGCAGAACGCTGGGGCGGCGTCGTCGACACAGTTGGCGGTGACATAATGTTTAATGCGGTTAAAAGCCTGAAGTACGGCTGTAGCCTTGCCGCATGTGGCCTGGTTGCTGGTGCAGGTTTCCAGGGTAACGTGTTGCCCTTTCTGTTACGCAACGTCAACCTGCTGGGCGTTGATTCAGTAGAACTACCGTTAGCAGAAAAAAGCCGTATCTGGACAAGGCTGGCGCAGGAATGGCACGTTGACCTTGCTGAGCTGGAAGAGCCGCTTACTTTGGATACCTTGTCCGATGCGATTGATCGTATTTTGGCAGGGCAGATGGTCGGACGTGGCGTCGTTAAACTGTAACCTGTCGGCACGGCGAGTATCCAGGCAGGGCGCCCAGGTGGAATCAGTCCCGACGCAGTTTAGGATTCGGTGCAATAGGGCTCGGGTAGCGAAAAATGACAAAATAGCTGCTCAACACTAATGTGAGAACGGTCGAGAACTGAATGATCAAAGCCGCTTTCTCACCCACCAGGGCGTTTGCAATCGCGATGTAGGATAGCAGCAGGGAAAATTCGGAAGCTTGCCCGAGCCGATACCCCACCTCCCAGGCTACTTTGGTGTCTTCGCCCTGATACTTGAGCAAACCAGCGAAGACCAGCGGCTTCAGGGCGATCAGCAAAGCCGCCAGCAGCGCCGCTGGTAACCAGACTTCTGGCAGCAGGCCGATGTTTAACGCCGCACCCACCGAGAAGAAAAACAACACCAGGAAAAAATCGCGCAGCGGTCGCAGGCTTTCTGCGATGTACTGAGATATTGGGCTGGTGGCCAGCGATACACCTGCGATGAACGCACCTATTTCCAGCGATAAGCCGAAAAATGCTGCCAGGTGTGCTATCGCCAGACACCATCCAATCGCCAGCAGGAAAATATATTCATGGAAGGCATCAAATGCCCTGATCAGATAAAGCAGGCCGTACTTAACGCCAAGGAAGGCCAGCAGAGCAATTAACGGTAAACCGACAAATATGGACGCAAGACTGCTGAGCAGGGCGGCAGCATCAACGCCCAAACCATTCAGGAGCAGGATCGCAAGAATAGCCAGCAAATCCTGAATCAACAGCAGCGCGACAACAAGCTCACCCACGTGGCGATGGTGTAAAGCGGTTGTCGGCAGCAGCTTTATGCCCAGAATAGTGCTCGAAAACGACGCCGCTATGCCGGTCACAGCCGCTTCGATGAGGGTAAAACCAAAACCCAGCATGACCGCAAAACCAATCGCAAAAAATGCCAGCGTCGTCACAAGTGCTGTTAACAGTGACTCGCCAACCATATTTTTAAGCTTGCTGGGTTGCAGATCTAAGCCGACGAGGAACAGAAGGAAAATAATGCCAAATTCAGCAACTTCTGAGAGCAGAGCCGGGTCATCAACCCAGCTCATACCAAAAGGTCCAAGCAAACAACCGAGCGCAACATAGGCCACCAGCATGGGTTGTCGCGTGTAGAGGGCAAAGGTCGCCAGCACCGCGGCGCCGGCAAATATGTATAAAAACGACTCAATGATGCCTGCGTGGGGCATAGTGACGTAAGTGCTCTTACTGAGATAAACGCAGCCTAGTGTACGCGGGGATCAGCCGCGTTGCATGCGCCGAAAAGATGGCTCCGGGTTGTCGACGGAACCCTGATACACATTGCTGTATGGGCTGATCAAAGCAAGCGCGGTCTGCACATCACGTTCATCCGGAATCTCCAGAGCATCAAAACCGCAACGCACCATGTAATGCAGAATATCTTCATGCACAGCACCTACCGCGCGCAGTTCACCGGCGAACCCCAGACGCGTGCGCAATAGAACGGCCAGTGAAAGTGCGCGACCGTCATTAAATGCTGGAAACTCAATCGCGATGCGTTCGGCGGTCGAGAATTCAGGCAGCGGTTCTGCGTCTGCGCTGAGCAGCAGAGACTGGCCACTGTGCCAGTCTTCCGGCGTCTGCCATTGCACGTCTGTTGCTTCAGGTGCAATTGCCCAGCCGTTTGCTGTGGCTTTAATCAGCGTTGGCATAAACTCTCTCTTTAAATGGATCAATGGATATGCGTTTGAAACAGCTTAAAAACTGCTCACCTTCCAAACGCTGTTGCAGGTAGACCTCAAAAATTGCGGCAACCACATCGGTGACTTCTTCACGCGCCACACTTGGCCCGACGATCTGTCCGAGAGATGCAGGTAAACCGGAATGCCCGGAATGGCCGCCTAATGAAATCTGGTAGAACTCCTGGCCTTTCTTATCAACGCCCAGAATGCCGATGTGCCCAACATGGTGATGACCGCAGGCATTCATACAACCAGAAATATTGATGTCCAGGTCGCCCAGATCATGGAGATAGTCAACGTCGTCAAAGCGCTGCTGAATGGCTTCAGCCACGGGAATTGACTTAGCGTTAGCCAGCGAACAGTAGTCTCCGCCAGGACAACAGATAATATCTGTCAGCAAGCCAATGTTCGCTGTACCCAGATCATGGGCCGTTGCCGCCTGCCAGAGTTCAAAAAGGTTCTGCATAGGCACATGGGGAAGTACGAAGTTCTGTTCGTGAGAGATGCGCAACTCGCTGAAGCTGAAACGCTCCGACCAATCAGCCACTGCATCCATCTGCTCGTCGCTGACATCTCCAGTAGGCACGCCGGTGACTTTCGTAGACAGAACAACAACGGCATAACCCGTTTGTTTGTGCGGTTTGACGTTATGCTGAAGCCAGCGTCCAAATTCAGGGTGTTCAAAACGAAGCGCGTCAAGCTGTGCTGTGGCATCTTCCAACTTATCAAAAGCGGGGGGCTCGAAGGCAGCAACCATACGTTCAACTTCGGCATCCAGCAGAGTAGAGGGGCCATCTTTGACCTGCTGCCAATCTTCTTCAACTTTGGCTTTGAAAGCATCCGCACCCATGGCGCGAACGAGAATTTTAATCCTCGCTTTGTACTTGTTATCGCGTCGACCATAGCGGTTATAGACGCGCATGATGGATTCCAGATAAGTCAGCAGATGCTGTACCGGCAGGCCACTATAAATTTGTGAGCCGATAACCGGTGTGCGGCCCAGACCGCCACCAACAAACACGTCAAACACAACTTTGCCCTGGGCATCGAGCCCGGCGCGTAAACCGATATCGTGTACTGCAATCGCCGCACGGTCTGTTGTTGCGCCGGAAACAGCGATCTTGAATTTCCGGGGCAACCAGTCAAATTCAGGGTGGTTGGTAGACCACTGACGCATGATTTCACAATAAGGGCGGGCATCAACTTCTTCATCGCGCGCTGCACCAGCAAATTCATCAGTAGTGACATTACGGATGCAGTTGCCACTGGTCTGGATGGCGTGCATCTCTACTTTCGCCAGATCTTCCAGAATGTCCGGAACCTCAGCCAGGTCCGGCCAGTTGAACTGCATATTCTGACGCGTGCTGAGATGGCCATAGCCTCGGTCATACTGGCGTGCTATGTGCGCAAGCATACGCAGCTGCTCTGCTGAAAGCGTTCCATAAGGCACCGCGACACGGAGCATGGGCGCCAGGCGTTGCACATACAGGCCGTTACGCAGCCGTAATTGCAGAAATTCGTCATCACTGAGCTTGCCGGCAAGATACCGCTCCGTCTGAGAGCGGTAGTGGGCAACACGTTCAGCGACAAAGTTACGATCAAAGTCGTCGTATCTATACATAGGTGGCAGGCATCTTCAAAGTTGGTCGAAAGGTTTTTGCGCAGGCACGTTACCAGGCGTGCCAGAACTTGCCAATAACATCCCGATTATAAGCTTATGAGCGGATCACAAGATTCGCACTGGGCGCTAGGCAACACAGAAATATTCACTATAATTGCGCCTCCCATGACAGCCACAGGAGAACCAGATATGAGTGACGAGCAGGTTTCACAACCCCAGGATGTGGAAAACACAGAAGATACCCGGGCTGACACCAAGGCGATCATCGTCATGTTTGTGGCGGCAACATTCATGGCTGTTCATTTCATCTCCGGCTTTACCTTCGATTTCTGAAACAGCTTTGATGTCACTCTGGCCGTAAACTCGGTCAGTCAGCAAGTGCAGGGCGCAACAGCTGCCGCGCCTTCTCCAGGTCAATATTCTTGCGCCGGGCGTAATCTTCCACCTGATCACTATCAATCTTACCAATACCGAAGTAACGGCTCTCCGGGTGTGCAAAATACCAACCACTCACAGCTGCAGCGGGTGACATGGCATAGCTGTCCGTGAGCGTGATACCTGTATTTGCTGTCGCATCCAACAGTTCAAACAGCGTTTCTTTCTCACTGTGCTCCGGGCAGGCGGGGTAGCCGGGGGCAGGACGAATGCCCGCATATTTTTCGCCGATTAAAGCCTCCGTCTCCAACGCCTCATCTGCGGCGTAACCCCAGGCGTTTTTGCGTACATATTCATGCAGATATTCGGCAAATGCTTCGGCGAGTCGGTCAGCCAGAGCTTTGATCATGATCTCGTTATAGTCATCACCTGCATGTTCCGCAAGCACGGCGTCGATATTCAGACCTGTGGTCACCGCAAAGCCGCCCAGATAATCCGGTATACCCGCAGGTGCGATAAAATCCGATAAACAGTAATTTGGCGCAGAGTCGTCGGGTTTTGGCGTTTGCTGGCGCAAGTGATACAGCGTAGCCAGTGACTCGACGCGAGTCTCATCGGTAAACAGCTCAATATCGTTGGCACCGGATCGGTTTGCTGGCCAGATACCATAAACCCCTTTGGCAGCTAACCGGCCATCTTCTATCAGCCAGGTTAACATCGCCTGCGCATCTTCAAAAAGTGCACGTGCAGCTTCTCCAACAACCTCATCCTGCAGAATTTTGGGATATTTACCTGCGAGCTCCCAGGTCATGAAAAACGGCGTCCAGTCGATATAAGGCACCAGTTCCGCAAGTTGCGGTTCAACTATGTGAACACCCATGTTGTTCGGCTTACAAATATTGTCAGACGACCAAGCCATCGCCGCAGCATTGGCCTGGGCGTCAGCAAATGTCAGAAACTGGCGTTTTGAGCGGCGCGCTTCTACCCGATTTCTAACCGTACTGTATTCAGCCTCAATTGCCTGAGCATATTGTGCATAGCTTTCCGGGTTTGAAAGAAGGGCACTTGCGACATTGACCGCTCGAGAAGCGTCGGTCACGTAAACCGTTGCGCTGTTGTCATAAGCCGGTGCAATTTTAGCGGCAGTGTGTGCCTTACTCGTGGTTGCACCGCCGATGAGCAGAGGAATATTCATCTGACGCCGCTGCATTTCGCTGGCAATGTTGACCATTTCATCAAGTGACGGGGTGATCAGCCCCGACAAACCAATCGCGCTGGCATTTTCATCCACTGCAGCCTGCAGAATTTTATCTGCGGGCACCATGACGCCAAGATCTATGATGTCGTAGTTATTACACTGCAGAACCACACCAACAATATTCTTGCCGATGTCATGCACATCTCCTTTAACCGTGGCCATGATGATTTTGCCTTTGCTGGTTGGCGCACCATTCTTTTCATTCTCGATAAACGGAATCAGGTGTCCAACGGCTTGCTTCATTACCCGGGCGCTTTTTACAACCTGAGGTAAGAACATCTTGCCGCTGCCAAACAGGTCTCCAACAACACTCATACCCGCCATCAGCGGTCCTTCAATCACATCAAGAGGTTTTGCAGCTTCAAGACGCGCATTTTCGGTATCTTCAATAATAAATTCAGTTATTCCCTTCACCAGCGCGTGGGAAAGACGTTCGGAAACCGGCAATTCACGCCAGGACATATCCTTTTCTTTTGACCTGTCGGTGCTTTGTCCGGCGAATTCACCAGCCACATCTAAAAGACGTTCCGTGGCATCCGGTCGTCGGTTCAGAACCAGATCTTCGACCCGCTCCCGCAAAACCTCCGGTATCTCAGCATAGATACCGAGCTGCGCCGGGTTCACAATACCCATGGACATGCCCGCCTGAATTGCGTGGTAGAGGAATACCGTATGAATAGCCTCACGCACGGGGTTGTTACCGCGAAAGGCAAAAGAGACGTTACTTAAGCCACCGGAAGTGCGCGCACCGGGCAGATTCTCCGCAATCCATTTAACCGACTCGATATAGTCAACAGCGTAGTTGTTATGCTCCTCAATACCGGTGCCAATGGCAAAGATATTAGGGTCAAATATAATGTCTGTAGCCGGCAACCCAACAACTTCCGTAAGGATGCGATAGCTGCGTTCACAGATCTCAATCTTGCGTTGATAAGTGTCCGCCTGACCATCTTCGTCAAACGCCATGACCACAACCGCGGCGCCATAGCGCCGACACTTATGTGCATGTTCAATAAAAGAGGCTTCACCTTCTTTAAGGCTGATTGAGTTAACAACCGCCTTGCCCTGCACACATTTCAAACCGGCTTCGATGATGTCCCAATTGCTTGAGTCGATCATGATCGGTACACGCGCAATATCTGGCTCTGAGGCAATCAGATTCAGAAATTCCACCATCGCAGCAGCGCCATCAAGCATGCCTTCATCCATATTCACGTCGATAACCTGCGCGCCGTTTTCAACCTGATTTCGAGCAACGTCCAAAGCCTGATCAAAAGCATTTTCGCGTATCAGACGCGCAAACCGCGCAGAACCGGTTACATTGGTACGTTCCCCAACGTTGAGAAAAAGAGATTCCGGGGTGACGTTCAGGGCTTCTAAACCCGCCAGCTTCAAATTGGCATTTTCCGCAACAGGTATTCTTGGCTGAACACCCGCAACCCGTTGCGCAATCGCAGCGATATGTTCCGGCGTGGTTCCACAACAGCCACCCACAATATTGATCCATCCCTGATCAACAAATTCACCAACAACAGCCGCCATATGTTCGGCACTTTCATCATACTCACCAAACGCATTGGGCAACCCCGCGTTGGGGTGAACGCTGATTGCGGCAGTTGATTTTTGTGCCAGTTCCGCAATGTAAGGACGCAATTGCTCGGCACCTAACGCACAATTCAGACCAATGGCTATGGGGTTAGCGTGGGCAATCGAAATCAGAAACGCTTCACAGGTCTGGCCGCTGAGGGTACGTCCACTGGCGTCCGTGATGGTCCCCGAGATCATCAATGGCATTGGCTCGGACAACGTATCGTTAACCGCCATTGCGGCGAAAATAGCCGCTTTGGCATTCAACGTATCAAACACCGTTTCGATAAGAATAAGATCAGCGCCGCCGGCAACCAGACCGCGAATAGCTTCACTATAGCTCTCTACCAGTTCGTCAAAATTGACGTTACGAAAACCAGGCCGGTTCACATCGGGTGACAGACTGGCTGTACGGTTTGTCGGGCCAACGCTACCGGCAACAAAACGCGGCTTTTCAGGGGTTGAAAACTGATCGGCGACTTCACGCGCGATTCGAGCCCCGGCTTCGTTGACACGATAGCTCAGACTTTCAGTGCCGAAATCAGCCTGAGCAATACTGGTTGCAGAAAATGTATTGGTAGAGATGATGTCGGCACCGGCAGACAGGTAAGCCGCATGCACTTCCTGCACAATTTCTGGCCGTGTCAGGCAGAGCAGATCATGATTGCCCATCAAAGGCGTTGCATATTTATCCAGCTCAGCGTTGCGATAATCGGCTTCGCTCAGTCCATAACCCTGCAGGGCGGTGCCGTAAGCACCATCCAGCACCAATATCCGCTGCTGCAACAGCGCCTGCAGACTGAGTTGTGGCTGATCTTGAGATATCGCTTCGGACATAAATTTTCACTTGCGGTTGGTCAATAGAGCGGATTTGAGTCGCGCACCGTATAGCAGCAGCAACGTGGGCACAATTGAAGGATGCTGAGGCAAAGTTGAAGCAGATTAATCTTCCACAAACGACTATACCCGACTAAAATAGTCGGGTATAAATCTGTACCTGTTCACCACTGGGAAAATACCGCACACCATGATCGAAATATCTGCTGCCGCACAAAGCTACCTGCAAGAACTGTTAAGCAAACAGGAAGATGGTGATGTAGCCATCCGCGTATTTGTTGCTCAACCGGGCACCGCTCAGGCTGAAACCTGTATTGCCTATTGCCGTCCTGGCGAAGAGCAGGAAGGAGATGTAGCGGTGCAATATGAGGGTTTTCGCGCCTGGTTTGAAGGACGCAGCGAGCCTTACCTGGTTGATGCTGTTGTCGACTATTCTGAAGATCAGATGGGTGGGCAGTTAACCATTAAGGCACCGAACGCCAGAGTGCCCAGTGTTGGGCCAGATTCACCTTTAGAAGATCGCGTTAACTACGTGTTATACAACGAAATTAATCCTGGTCTGGCCGCGCATGGCGGCGTTGTCTCACTGGTAGAAATCACCCCGGAGAAAGCAGCCGTTCTGCAGTTTGGTGGCGGTTGTCAAGGCTGCTCAGCGGTGGACATCACCCTCAAGCACAGCGTCGAAACGACGTTGCTGGAACGCGTTCCTGAGCTTAGTAGTATTCTCGATCAAACCGATCACAGTGTGACCGAGAACGCCTACTACAGCTAACTCACAGGATCGTTCATCTTTCCAGAGCCGACCTCTTTCAGGCGGCTTTGACACCCAGAGCCGCGTTTAAATCGCGCAACAGAGACTGGGTTTCCTGCCAGTCAATACACGCATCGGTTACCGAAACCCCGTAACGCAGCTGGCTGAGGTCCGACATACTCTGATTGCCAGCTTCCGGATTACTTTCAATCATCACGCCAGTGATGGCTTTAT
>CBDUMB010000058.1:0-10895 GCA_965368205.1 uncultured Pseudomonadaceae bacterium
GAATTTGCAGCAGCTGGCTGGGTGCTTCGATACCGCCGGATAATGCCTGCAACTCAGGACTCCTGCGGGGCGTTGCCCGGCTGGCGGTTGCCGCTGCGCTTACGCCTGTTCCGACGTCGTTTGCCGGTGGTGGGGAGCGCATCGATCATTGCCTGCTGATCGTCACTATCCAGAGTCTGCAGAGTTTCCCACCAGCGACCGAGTTCGGCCAGCTTTTCGTCTTCAGTCCCGCGTAAACATAAAAAATCGAATGCGGCGCGGAAACGTTTATGGCTGAGAATTCGGCGGATGTTTTTAGGTTGACGAGTGATCAGGCGAGGTTGTAACTGCCACACTTCCCGAGCGAATGTGCTGAAACGTCTGGGGATAGCAATGTGCTGCTGCTGTACCGCTAGCGTGTCGCTGGCGATGTCGTAAACCAGGCCCGCTTTATTCTCTGGATTGGCTTCGCTGCTGCGCGCGGCGAAGTCGGCCCAGAGCAGAACAGCAATCAGGAACCCTGGTGTAACGGGCTGGTCCGCTGCAATCCGCTGGTCTGTATTGCGCATCGCGGCGCGAACCATTTTGCTGCTGGGGTCACAACTCGGAAAAAGGCTGTGGGCCAGAGGCGTGGCACTCAACAATTGCCAGGCTGCCTCACCGTAACCAGATAGAAACAGTTTCAGGAATTCGTCGAATAGACGGGCGCCGGGAATGGCGTCGAGGCGCTCTGCGGTATCATCAACCAACGCCATAATATTATCGTCTATGCGGAACCCAAGTTTGGCTGCGAATCGTATAGCACGCAGCATGCGCACCGGATCTTCTGCCAACCGGTCCGCCGGGTCGCCGATAAATCGAAGACGCTTGTTCACGATGTCCTCGATACCACCAACGTAGTCGATAATCTCGTGACTTTCGACGTCGTAATACAGCGCATTGATCGTGAAATCGCGGCGAAACGCGTCATCAACTGCGGTTCCGTACGCGGTGTCTTTCATGATCAAACCGTGTTCGTTGGTTTCTATGTCGTCGTGTTGAGCCTGACGAAAGGTTGAAACCTCAATAAGTTCTCGCCCGGATCTGACATGGGCAATGGGAAAGCGTCGTCCGATGAGTCGAGAACGCCGAAACAGAGCCTTTACTTCGGTAGGTGTCGCGTTGGTTGCAACATCGAAGTCTTTCGGTTTTTTATGACAAAGCAGGTCACGGACGCAACCGCCGACCAGGTACGCTTCAAAACCAGCCCCTTGCAGGGTGCGTACAATTTCCACTGCATGAGTATCAAGGTCACCTCGATTGATGATGTGGTCGTCTATACGCTGAGGCAGTGTGCTGATCACTAACTAATTACTTAAGTGGTGCTGCTATCGCGGCGCGGGCCACGTTTGCGCGTGCGCCTGCGGGGAATATTCAGGCGTTGCCGACGCTCCCACAAACTCTTCCTGCTGATACCAAGTTTTTCGGCGAGCTCGGTTTCGGTGAAATTATCCTGATTGTCTGTAACAAAGCGCACAAAGTAGTCTTCTAAAGAGGTCTGGTCCGGGTCAGCACCTGCATCGAGCGGAGCGGGTGCAGGCTTGGGGATCGGCTGTATGGCGAGTAGCGCCTGGGTAATTTCGCTGTTGTTATCAGACAGGATCACCGCGCGTTCAAGCGCATTTTCCAGTTCGCGAACATTGCCTGGCCAGTGATACTCAACCAGTGCCTGTAGTGCTTCTTTGGCGAACGATAAACCTGTCTTGTTGAGTCTCTTGCTGGTGCGTTCCAGCAGCCACAAGGCAATTTCGTGAACATCTTCTTTGCGTTGGTGGAGCGGTACAATTTCGAAACAGACGACGTTGAGGCGATAGAAAAGGTCCTGCCGGAACTGGCCCTGTTCTGTCAGATCGCTCAGATTTCGATGGGTGGCGGCGATAACCCTGACGTTTGCGGGCTCGGTGGCGGAGCTGCCAACCCGACGATTTTCGCCTTTTAAAACGCGCAGCAACCGAGCTTGTGCTGCGGGGGGTAACTCCGCAACTTCATCCAGAAACAGGGTGCCGCCTTCCGCAGCTTCAATAAGACCGCGATGAGCATGCGCGCCTGATTCGAATTGTTCCAGGCCAAAAAGTTCTGCTTCAATCAGATTGTGTGGAATGGTTGCGCAGTTGATTGAAACGAGTGGCGCTGCTGCGCGCGCGCTGGCGGCGTGCAGGGCGCGGGCTACCAGCTCTTTCCCAGTGCCTGATTGACCGAGGATTAATACCGTAGAATCCGTGGGTCCGGCTTTGGCAATATTGGCTTTCAGCTGCTGCATCGCTGGCGACGACCCGATCATGGGAAAATCAGCCAGTTGAGGCCGCTGTATCACTGACGGGTTTGTCGTCGCGCGTTCAATGGCGGCCAGAATCTGCGCGGTATCCAGCGGCAGCGGCAGATAGTCAGCAGCGCCTCTTTTTATGAAGGTGACGGCTGCAGCAATGCTGCCGGAGCGGGTCAGTACAATAGTCGGTACGCTGCTTGCGACATGGTTCAGATGAGGTTCGACGATTTCATCGAGAATCACTACACACTGGTGCTGGGACAGACTCGCCAATGCAGGCAACTGCCCGTTTGCCTTTGCCACTAAGCCTTGCTCACATAATTCCGCGGCAAGCGCTTCGGCGTGCTTGGTGTCAGAATCAATGAGCAATATGTCTGTCATAGGCTGCCATCTTAGCAAAGGAACCGGGGTGCGTCAGGCAATCAACGCCGCCCTTTTAAAGCTTCTCTCAAGTGTTTTCGACATACGTCGAAAGCTGTTTGGGTACCCTGTCCAGGCGCCAATTTGATAACCCCCATTGAAGCCACTGAGATACCGCCCAGGCAGGTTCCACGGGCGGGTTCTGGCCCAGGTATGACAAGGCGGTTCGCAGATTTGCAGCAGCTTGATGGTTATTCAATGATGGCGCGTGTGTCTGCTTCGATAGTTTGGTGCCGTCGGCAAAGCTCAATACAGGCAGATGTGCATACTGTGGAGGTGCCAGATCGAGTAACTGCATGACGTAGATCTGTTGTGCGGTGACCTCCAGCAGATCTTCGCCGCGCAAAACGTGGGTGGCATCCTGGCCATCATCGACGGCAGCAGCAAAATTGTATGCCCATAAGCCGTCGCGACGTTTAACAATGAAATCACCCTGATCGCTGGCCATTTGACAGGAAAACGCACCCTGCAGCTCGTCGATGAAACTCACCTCAATGTCCTGCACGTGCAGGCGCACGGCGCAATCGGCTTGCCAGGCTTTGCGGCCGCGACAGGTGCCGGGGTAGATCGGCTCACCAGATAAAGAGCGACGGCTGCAATTGCAGTAGAAAAGGTGGTCCTGGACGCTCTGCAAGGCAGTTTCATACCGATGCTGATGATCGCTCTGGTAGTCAACGACGGTGCTACCGTCACGGTTGCCGATTAAACCGTGGACATTCAGGGCAGCAATGATCTGGTTATCCGCCAAAGGGTCCTGTCGCGGTGGGTCTAAATCGTCCAGCCGCACAAACCACTGCCCGCCGCGTTGTCGGATATCCAGATAGCTGGCGAGTGCGGTAAGTAATGACCCCATGTGCAGGGGACCTGTTGGGGAAGGTGCAAAACGCCCGGTGAGCTGTCGATTGTCTCCGGGCGTATGCAAGCGGTTAGCCGTGGATTTGCCGCTCTTTTATTTCATCCAGAGACTTGCAGTCTACACACTGGGTTGCGGTTGGCCGCGCCTCCAAGCGTCGAAGCCCGATTTCGATACCACAGGTGTCGCAGTAGCCGTAATCTTCCTGGTCCAGTCGATCAATGGTCTGATCGATTTTCTTAATTAACTTGCGTTCCCGGTCGCGGGTCCGCAGTTCAATACTGAACTCTTCTTCCTGGGTTGCCCGATCTGCCGGGTCCGGAAAATTTGCGGCTTCGTCTTGCATGTGGTGTACGGTTCGATCAACCTCTTCCATCAACTCGCGACGCCAGTTCATCAACATTTCCCTGAAGTGCGCCAGCTGCGCCTCGTTCATATATGTTTCTTTTTTCTTCGGTTCGTAAGGTGTGTAGTTACGAAAGGGAGAATTGGCTGTTGCACGGGGTGCGGTAGAACCACTTTTTGCCGTACTGGTCTTTTTGCTGGCTGCCTTTTTAGTGGCTGCCGTCTTGCTGGCAGTTTTTGCCTTTGCTTTAGTCGCCATAGATCATCCTATACATGGGGTAAAATGCACCCGGATCTGCGAAGGGCGCGTAAGCTACCAGAAGGCAGAGCACAAAACCACATCAAAGTAGCGAAGTTTTGCTGAAAAATAACCTGACTGTTAGTACAAAAAATTGCACCAAGAGTGTGCGCTAGAGGAACATTGAATGCTGTTTGCTGAACGGGTAAATCTGATCCAGCCATTTCGCGTTATGGAAGTGGTCAGGCGCGCTGCCGAATTTGAGGCTCAAGGTACACGCGTGGTGCATTTTGAAGTGGGTGAACCCGATTTTGCGACCGCCGAGCCCATCGTTGAAGCAGGCCGCCAGGCGCTTCTCGACGGGCGGACAAAGTACACCGAAGCTACCGGCATTATTGCCCTGCGTGAAGCGATCTCCCGTCATTACGCGCAGCTGGGTATTGCGGTGGAACCTCACCGGATAATTATTACCAGTGGCGCCAGCGGGGGGCTCACTTTGCTGGCGGCATTGCTGTTGAACCCTGGTGATGAACTGTTGATCACGGATCCCGGTTACCCCTGTAATGAGGTATTTGCTCAACTGGCAGGCGGGGTGCCGAAAGCGATTGTGGTTGAGCCACAAAACCTCTTCCAACCGACTCTGGCGCAGGTTGAAAAAAACTGGTCTGCAATCACCAGAGGTGTGTTGTTTGCGTCTCCCGCCAACCCCACCGGAACTATGCTGCCGGCACAAACGCTGCAGGAGATTGCTGCGTTTATTACAGCAAAGAACGGCTTCTTTATTCTTGATGAGATCTATCAGGGGCTTACGCCAAATGCGGCTTATCACTCTGGCCTGGCGCTTGCCGATAATTTATTTGTGCTGAACAGCTTCTCCAAGTTTTTTGGCATGACTGGGTGGCGTCTGGGTTGGTTAGTGGTGCCGGACGAAGCTGTCCAAGGGGTGACAAAACTTGCTCAGAACCTGTTTATTGCGCCAAGTACCCCGGCGCAATATGCAGCGCTTGCGGCATTCAGTGAACCTGCGATGCAGATTCACCGCGATCGTGCCGCACAGTTTATGCAACGTGCAACAATGTTAAGCCAAGGGCTGCAGCAGCTCGGCTTCAAAATTCCCGTGCAGCCCCAGGGTGCGTTCTATCTTTACGTCGACGTATCCAACACCGGCCTGCCGGCGATCGAATTCTGTCATCGCCTGCTGGAAGAATTTCAGGTTGCAGTAACACCTGGCGAAGATTTTGGCGCCAATACGAGCCATGCTTTTGTCCGCTTTGCCTTTACCACCGATGAGGCATATATTCAGCTTGGCCTGCAACGACTGCAAACAGCACTGCAGCGCTGGGGTGTTGCGTGAAATTACCTGAGCTCTTTGAAGGGGTGTTGCTGCGGCGCTACAAGCGCTTCCTTGCGGATTTCGAATTGCCCGACGGGTCACGAATAACTGCACATTGCCCCAATACTGGTGCAATGACAGGCTGCGCCGAACCCGGCAGCCGTGCCTGGGTTTCAGTGTCAGACAATTTTAAACGCAAATATCCACACACATTGGAAATTGTGCAGACTGCGCAAGGATACGTATCAGTTAACACCGGGCGTGCCAATCATCTGGTAGCGGAGGCGCTGCAAAACGGCACGGTGACCGCTATTGATGCGCCGACCACGATCAAGGCGGAGGCTAAAATACCCGAAGGAGACGGGCGTTTTGACTTTCTGGTTGTCGACGCGGGCGTTAACGTTTCTGTCGAGGTGAAAAGCACAACCTTGATGGTAGGTGATCAGTTGGGTGCGTTTCCAGATGCAGTAAGCAGTCGTGCGCTGAAACATCTGGATGCTCTGGCGCGTAGGGTTACCGCAGGTGAGCGTGCGCTGCTTATTTTTTGCGCCCAGCATTGTGGCATCGAGCAGGTCAGGCCCGCAGCGGAAATAGATATCGCTTATGCTGAAAAGTTAGCCGAGGTCGCGCAACTGGGTGTTGAAGTCCAGGCTTATGGGTGCAGTACCGATCTGCACCACATGTCGATTGACCGGCAGCTAACCGTGTTGCTCTAGCAGGCGTTGATAGTCCTCAATCGCGGTCAGTCGAGCGCCATAGTGGGTAATCAGTTCCGCGGCGCAGCGATTGGCAAAGCGAGCTGCCTGGGCCGGCGTAGCGCCGCGACAACGAGCTGCAAGAACGGCGCCTGCGTAGATGTCACCCGCACCTGTGGTATCTACCGGCTTTACTGCGACACCAGGCGCTTCACCGCCGCCTTCTCTGGCAACAGCGATAGAACCTTTGGCGCCGAGCGTGACGTAAACTTCAGGTGCGATGTCCTTCAGTTCTTTTATCGCGATGTCTATGCGATCTGTGTTTGCCCAGGATAGGGCTTCTTCTTCATTGCAGAACAGCTGATTGATGCCGTTGCCTAACATTTGATGTAAGCCGTCGCGACAGAATTCGACCATCGATACGTCGGAAAGTGAAACAGCAACATCGATGCCATGTGTCTCGCTCAGCTCACGACAGTAAACTGATGCGGCGGTCGCGCTGGGTGACGCTGCCATGTAGCCTTCTACGTAGTAGTAACGAGAGTTTTGTAACGCTTCTGTGTTGACTTCGTTGATGCTCAATTCGACCGATACGCCCAGGTCAGTCATCATGGTGCGTTCGGCATCATCGGTGATGAGTACCAGGCATTGGCCGGAACTGCCCGGGCCTCCGGCGTCTGAGTTACCTTGGGCATTGGCGTTAATTTCAACGCCAGAGGCGGTGAGATCCTGGACAAAAAAATCGCCGGTTTGGTCATGGGCCAGCCTGCAGTTGTAACAAGCTTTCAAACCGAGACCCTGCACAGCGTAAATCGTGTTGGCGGCTGAGCCGCCACTGCAGCTGTTCTTAGGCAGTTCGGCGACCGCGGCGACGAGAGATTGCATCAGCTCGGTATCCACCAGCGTCATGTGCCCTTTAGCAATTCGATGCGTATGCAGAAATCCTTCGTCGATATTCACTTCAGTGTCGACCAGGGCATTACCCAGTCCAAAAACGTCGTACATGTTGATCCTTATGGTTTAGAGCGCAGCAAAGGCTCGGTCTGCTGCGGATAACGTGGCTTCGATGGCCTCACTGTTGTGTGTGCCTGAGACAAATCCTGCTTCGAATGCGGAAGGTGCCAGGTAGACGCCATTATCCAACATGGCATGGAAAAAGCGGTTGAACTTGTCGACATTGGAGTTTGATACATGGTCAAAGTTTTCTACCTGCTCTACATCAAAGAACAGACCAAACATGCCACAGACGTGATTCGTGGCCATTTGCACCTTGTGCTTGGCAGCCAACGCCTTTAAGCCTGCAACCAATGCGTCGGTCGCTTGCGCAACGCGCTTGTACAACGCGTCATCCAGGTGCGACAGCGTGCTGAGACCTGCGCTTACCGCAAGCGGGTTGCCAGACAGAGTGCCTGCCTGATACACCGGGCCTTCAGGAGCTATATGGGACATGACATCGGCGCGCCCGCCAAATGCGCCAACCGGCAGACCGCCGCCAACAATTTTCCCCAGGGTGGTTAAGTCGGGCTGGATATTATACATCCCCTGAGCGCTGCCCTTATGCACCCGGAAGCCGGTCATGACTTCATCAAAAATCAGCAGCGCGCCATCCTTGCGGGTAATGTCCTGAAGCCCATTCAAAAAACCGTCAACCGGTGGGATGCAGCCCATGTTTCCGGCAATGGGTTCAACAATGATGCAGGCAATCTGTTCCGGGTACTGCGCAAAGATGGCTTGCACAGCGGCGATATCGTTAAAAGGTGCGTTCAACGTATCCGCGGCGACGGCTGCAGGCACACCGGGCGAATTGGGTATGCCCAGGGTCAGTACACCACTGCCTGCTTTTACCAGCAGTGAATCCGAGTGGCCGTGATAACAGCCGGTGAATTTCAGAATCTTGTCGCGGCCGGTAAATCCACGTGCAAGCCGAATGGCTGACATCGTTGCTTCGGTACCGGAGTTCACCATGCGCACTTTTTCAATGCTGGGGACACGTTCGATAATGGCTTCTGCCAACGTGATTTCGCCTTCTGTCGGCGCACCAAAGCCGAGTGCTTTTTGTGCCTGAGCAACAACAGCGTCCACGGTGGGCTGGTGGCCGTGACCCAGAATCATGGGTCCCCATGACCCCACATAATCAACGTACTGATTGTCGTCCACATCGTACACGTACGGGCCGTTGCCTCGATTGAAAAATACCGGGTCACCGCCCACGCCTTTGAATGCGCGCACAGGTGAGTTGACGCCACCGGGAATGCTGCGCTTGGCACGACGAATCAGGTCGCTGGAAGTAGATCGGTTCATAAAACGCTCATTAGTCTATTTTGGGTTAGTGCAGCCGGTACAGGTTAAAAAGGTTTAACCACAACCAGAATAACCACAGCCACCAAAACCAGGGAGGGTAGTTCGTTGAAGATGCGGTAAAACTTTTCGCTGTGGAGGACACGATCATCTGCAAAAGCTTTGATGATCCGCAGGCAGTAGTGATGATACCCGATCAGTGCGATGACAAATAACAACTTTAGCCAGATCCATCCCTGGGTGGAAAATGCCTGCCAGCTTTCGATGAGAAGCCATGTGCCCAATACCAGGGTTGCGATCATCGAGGGGTTCATGATGATTTTGTAGAGCTTGGCCTGCATCACTTTGAACCGTTCTCTGCTGACTTCGTCAGTTGCGCCAGAGTGGTAGACGAACAGTCGCGGCATGTAAAACAAGCCTGCAAACCAGGTGACAACGAAGATGATGTGGAAAGCTTTAAGCCACAAGTAGAAGGTCATGCCGACGTGTTCCTGTAATTTTCGATGTGGCGTCGGGTCACAACACCAATAATGGGTTTAATCATCGGCGCGGTGGTGCGAGTCACACAGCAGGCTTCAGATTGTGTTTTATCCAGCAGCTCTTGCAGCTGCATCACCGTGGCCTCTGCACCAATGGTGGTGACATCCATGCGCTGACCAGGTATCTGTAAGAGGCGGATTTTTTCATCCGCCTGGTCTTCAATCAACTCTAATTGCTCAGACTTCTGTGTTTGCCTGAGTTCAATAAAAGCGGCCAGGTCGGATGGGTTCAGCACCGCATTGGGCAAAGCGTCTTTGTCCTCGACGATGATCCAGTGCGGTTTTTTTGCAAGAGTTTCCTCCGCCTCGGATACACTGATCTGTGATGGCAGGCGCACAAAAGATCTGTCCATGATGGCGGTGACGCCAACCCGCTGCAGATGCAGTGTTACCGGGTTAGGCGGATATTGCAGGCCCAAGGTGTTCAGCGTGGTGATAAACACCGAGCGCTGCCGGAAAACCTGGCTGGTGACCATGGTGGCCACGACGATAATTACCATTGCCGGCAAAATAATATTGGTGTTGGCAGTCAGTTCCATCACGGCCATTAACGCCGCCAGGGGTGCTTGTAAAACGGCAGCCATCATCGCGCACATACCCAACATAACGTACAGCCCGAGAGAGACATCAGCAACTTCCCAACTGATCAGCAAACTGCCAAACAAGCTACCGAGGATCGCTCCGATAAACAGACTTGGGCCAATCAAACCGATAGGCATGCCTAAACCGACCGCTGCGGCACTGGTGACCACTTTTGCCAATAAAATCAATAACAGCACCACGATCGATACTTCAGCAACCATTAACTGGTTCACCGTGTCGTAACCGACGCCCATAACCTGTGGCACAAATACCGCAACGGTTGCAGTGATTGCGCCGGCCATGACGATGCGTTGCCATAAAGGCTGTTCTGACAAACGGGCAAACGCCTGGATTAACTGGATGTAACCTGCGGCGATACAGCCAATGAGGATGCCACCTAGAACCAGGTAGGGAATTTCGAACAGCGAATGCATGGTTGAGGGCGCAACGATAAAAGCCGGTTCATTGCCGTACACAAATTGCGTGATCAGAGTTGATGTCACCGCAGCAACGATAACCGGGATAAAGCTGGCAATGGTGTATTCCATCATCACCACTTCCATTGCAAAAATGACACCGGCAATAGGCGTATTGAAGCTGCTGGCGATGGCAGCAGCAGTACCGCACGCCACCATGGTGCGTAGACTGTTGTTCGGTAGTCTGGATGCGCGCCCAAGCAAGCTCGCGGCGGTGGCGCCCAGATGAATCGCAGGCCCCTCGCGACCACCGGATTGACCGGTAACCAGCGCAATGGCGCCGCCAATAAACTGAATCACCGCGTTTTTTAAAGGCAGGTTGCCCTGGTGCAGGCTCAAACGCTCCATCACATGCACAACCCCGACGCGCCGTGCGGACGATTTATAGCGGTTAAGCAATAATCCTAATACGACTGCGCCACTCATAATCAGTATCGCGCGAGTGACGGTGTCCAACCCTTCAAAATTTTCCGTGCTGTCACCGGGCAGCCAGATAAGACCCGCATCCACTACGGTGCGGAAACCCAGAATGACAGCCGCTGTAACGATGCCGGTAACAAAACCAAGCAACGCCAATTGCGGTTGTGCATCAACGGTTGCCAGGCGTCTGCGGAAAACGTCCAGATTGATAGGTCTTTTGAGTTTCGTGACGGGCTCTTAACGTCTGGGTTTGCGAGCCATAGTATACTGGGATATCGCTAACGTTAGGATAGTCAACATTCTTAAGGCAAATCGCTCCGCACCACAGTTCGAACTGGTTGAGCATCAGCCGTGGCGGCGGCCTCTAGTGCTTATTGTGACAATTGTGATTGGCGTCGGATTTTTCTTATTG
>CBDUMB010000059.1:0-10844 GCA_965368205.1 uncultured Pseudomonadaceae bacterium
ATCAGCGCTGAGCTCTTTGCCACGCATTGATCGTGTTTCGTCTTTGTCCGGATCATACAGGCGTGTTTCGCGCTCAATCTTTCCGCCGTGTTCTAACACTTCAATCTGACGCTGGATTTCGTAATTGATCGCGCGCTCGACGAAGCGGAAGGAGTTGATGTTTTTGATTTCCGTACGCTCGCCAAAACTGTCCTGGCCTACCGGTCTGATGGACACGTTTGCATCACAGCGCATGCTGCCCTCGGCCAGATTGCCATCACAGATTTTCAGATAGCGTGCCAGGGCGTGGATTTTTTTGAAGTAAGCGACAGCCTCTGCGGCACTGCGCATGTCCGGTTCCGACACAACCTCCAGCAGAGGTGTCCCGGTGCGGTTCAGGTCGATGCCGGTCTGTCCTGGAAACAGGTCGTGGACGGATTTACCGGCGTCTTCTTCAAGGTGCGCGCGGGTGACGCCAACGCGACGCTGCTGGCCATCGTCGAGCAGTAGTTCAACTTCGCCATATCCAACAATGGGCGTTTCGAACTGGCTGATCTGATAACCCTTAGGCAGGTCGGGATAAAAATAGTTTTTACGATCGAAAACCGAGTGCAGGTTAATCTGCGCGCCGATGGCCAGGCCGAATTTGACCGCCATGGCAACGGCGGCTTCGTTGAGTACAGGCAGCACACCAGGTAAACCGAGGTCGATGGCACACGCTTGTGCGTTGGGCTCGGCTCCAAATTCTGTGGATGCACCGGAAAAAATTTTGCTTTTTGTTGCGAGCTGGACGTGAATCTCCAGGCCGATGACCGCTTCCCAGTTCATGTTGTGCGGCCTCCGTGTGCTGTCGCTGGCGTTTGTTCATGCCAGTCTGTTGCATGCTGAAAATCTCTTGCCAGGCCCAGAACCAGATCTTCTCGATACGCGGGTCCGATGAGCTGCGCACCGAGCGGCAGACCCTGTTTGAATCCGCTGGGCATGGACAGCGCAGGCAGCCCTGCGAGGCTGGCCGGCACTGTGAATTTATCCTGCTGATACATGGCAACCGGATCTTGTTTCAGCGCCCCGGCGGCAAACGCGGGCCCCGGCGCCGTTGGTGTCAGCAGCAGGTCTACCTGACTGAAGACGTTGCTGAAGTCGTTGGATATCAGGCGACGAATTTTCTGCGCCTGCAGATAGTAGGCGTCAAAATAACCGACCGACAGAGCATAGGTTCCGGTCAGGATACGGCGTTTGACCTCCTCGCCAAATCCTTCACTACGCGAGCGCTGATACAGGTCTTCAAGGGATTCCGGGTTTTCACAGCGATGGCCAAAACGCACGCCGTCATAGCGCGACAAGTTGGTCGACGCTTCGGCACCGGCAACCACGTAGTAGGCGGGAATAGCCATCTGCGTGTTAGGTAGTGCCACGTCGATACATGTGTGTCCGAGTTGTTCCAGAGTTCTGCGCACCTCATCCAGGTGATCCGTATCGGTCATGGCTTGAAAATATTCAGTTGGCAGACCAATTTTGAGGTTGGGCGGCAGTTGTGGAATACCCTGCTGGGCAATTTGTGTAAGCCAGTCGTCGTTTCGCTGCGTGCTGGTTGAGTCTTTTGGATCAAATCCGGCCATGCTGCCCAACACCAGGGCAATATCCTGTGCCGTGTGTGCAAACAGTCCGCCCTGATCCAGGCTTGATGCAAAGGCCACCATGCCGTAGCGGGAAACCCGCCCATACGTTGGTTTTAACCCTGTTATGCCGCAGAAAGCGGCAGGCTGACGAATAGAACCACCGGTATCGGTGCCCGTTGCAACGGGTATCTGTCCACTGCCCACCGCAGCAGCTGATCCGCCAGAAGAGCCGCCGGGTACGTGATCCGGATGCCACGGATTGGCGACCGGTCCAAAGGCGCTGTTTTCGTTGGACGAGCCCATCGCAAACTCGTCCATGTTGGTCTTACCTAAACAAACCATGCCGGCTGTTTGAAGATTGTGGACAACGGTGGCGTCGTAAGGGGCGACAAAGTTCTCCAGCATGCGCGAGCCACAGGTGGTCAGCACGTTGTTGGTACAGAACACGTCTTTGTGTGCCATGGGGATGCCGGTCAGCGCACCTCCCTGGCCGTTGGCAATCTGTGCATCAGCCGCGGCGGCGGCGTTCAGGCTGCCTTGTTCATCCACCGTGATAAAAGCGTTGCTGGTGGGCTGCTGGCGTTTAATTTCAGTCAGGAAATACTGGGTCAGCTCAACGGCACTGTACTCGCCGGAAGCGAGTCCGCGACTGAGTTCGGTGACGGTGACAAATGGATGCAGGCTCATTCCACAACCCTCGGCACCAGATAGTAGCCCTCGGCGGTGGCCGGTGCGTTGCGTTGAAAACGCTCTCGATCGACATGTTCAGTGACCTGGTCACTGCGTAAACGTTGCTGAGCATCCATTGGGTGGGCCATGGGTATGACACCGGTGGTATCCACTGCCTGCATCTGGTCGATCATGGTGATGATGTTGTGCAGTTCCTGTTCCGCACGCCTGATGGCTGCGTCGTCCAGGGACAGACGGGCAAGCATAGCCAGGTGTGGAATATTGATTTTGTCCTCGTCATCCATGCTCTTGTCTCACTCGTTAAACCCAGGATTCGGCGTTCAGCGGAAGTGTAAAACTTCGCGGCGCGAACCTTATGTCACGCATCTCGATATTTCCAGGCTTGAGGCCGTGCTTTTCTAGTTGGGAATGCATAGAATTGCGCTTTCAGGTTGAGTCCAACTATAGATGTTCAAGAATATTCGCGGTCTGTTTTCCCGCGACCTGTCTATTGACCTCGGTACAGCTAACACACTCATTTACGTGCGCGATCAGGGCATTGTACTGAACGAGCCGTCGGTGGTGGCCATCCGTACCCAGGGTAACCAGAAGAGTGTTGCTGCGGTAGGTCTCGATGCAAAACGCATGCTGGGGCGTACGCCGGGTAATATAACCGCGATTCGGCCGCTCAAGGACGGTGTGATTGCAGATTTTCTGGTGACAGAAAAAATGCTCAAGTACTTCATCAACAAGGTCCACGAAAATTCCTTCATCCGCCCAAGTCCGCGGGTGCTGGTCTGTGTGCCTTGTAAATCTACCGAAGTTGAACGCCGTGCTATCCGTGAAAGTGCTTTATCTGCCGGTGCGCGGGATGTGCGGCTGGTAGAAGAACCCATGGCTGCGGCCATCGGCGCTGGTTTGCCGGTTCAGGAGGCTGTCGGCACTCTGGTTGTTGATATCGGTGGTGGTACTACCGAAATTGCGATTATCTCGCTGAATGGCGTGGTCTTGTCCGATACCGTGCGGGTCGGCGGTGATCGCTTTGACGAAGCGATTGTTGCCTATGTGCGGCGCACTCAGGGTAGCCTGATTGGCGAAGCCACAGCTGAGCGCATCAAGCAGGAAATTGGTGCAGCTTACCCGCAGAAAGACATCCGTGAAATTGACGTGCGTGGCCGTAACCTTGCGGAAGGTGTGCCACGCAGCTTTACCCTGAACAGCAATGAAATTCTTGAAGCGCTGCAGGAACCGCTGTCGATGATTGTGCAGGCGGTGAAAAGTGCGCTGGAACAATGTCCTCCGGAACTCGCTTCAGACATTGCCGAAACCGGCATGGTATTGACCGGCGGCGGCGCGCTGTTGCGCGATCTGGATATTCTGCTGGCCGAGGAAACCGGGCTGCCGGTCATTATTGCAGAAGATCCTCTGACCTGTGTTGCCCGCGGTGGTGGCAAAGCGCTGGAGCTCATGGATGCTGCAGGCAACGCCGACTTACTGTCTACGGCGTAATCCTCACATCAGCGTCGTACGACCAACAGTCGTGTGGGCAATGAGGGGGCCGTACCATTAAGGCGCTGTTTGTTCGTAATTCTGCCGCAGGTTATCTCCTGTTTGGCCTGGGCCTGTTGTCGGCCCTGCTCATTGTGATTGAATCTTCTACCCGCGTGCTTGACCCGGTGCGCGGCTTTATTTCCAGTCTGGTCAGTCCTGTTTACCTGCTTGCGGAATCGCCCTACCTGCTCAGCGGGGTGGTCAGCGATGTGGTCTCCACCCAGGATCAGCTGCTGGTTCGAAATCAGCAGCTTGAACGCCAGATTCTGGAGCTCTCACAGATATCTCAACAGTATGTGGCTTTGAAGGCCGAAAACGATCGGCTGCGTGGCTTGCTGGGTTCCCAGGGCCGTCTGCCTTACGAAGTTCTGATCGCGGAATTAGTGGGGATTGTGCCTGACACCGATACCTTTCAGATCATTATCGACAAAGGCTCTAATGCGGGCGTTAAACCCGGCCTGGCTGTGTTGGACGCGCAAGGACTGTTCGGTCAGGTGATTGAAGTGGGTCGCTTTACCAGTCGCGTGTTGCTGGTCACCGATGCTGACCATGCGGTGCCGGTGCGTGTGAATCGTAACGGTGTGCGTGGTATTGCAGGTGGCACTGGCGAAGTAGATGCCTTGGTGTTGGAAAATGTTTCTGTGACCGCGGATATTGTCGAAGGGGACCTTCTGGAAACCTCTGGTCTGGGAGGTCGATTCCCGCCCGGTTACCCGGTAGGTACCGTAGTTTCTGTCGTGGTTGAAGCAACTTCTGCATACGCCCAGGTGCGCCTGCGGCCAACGGCAGCGCTGGATCGCTCCCACCATGTGCTGGTGGTGTTTGGCCCGGATCAGGTCGAGCAGCAACCCCCGCAACAGGTTGTGGACCAGGAGCCCTCACCATGAATCCCGGCAATGGTGGTTGGGTGATTGGTTTGAGCCTGTTGGCAGCGATGATTCTCGGCGTGTTCCACCTGCCGGAATGGGCGCCTGCCTGGCTGGGTTGGCTGCGTCCGAACTGGTTGCTGCTGGTGCTGTTCTTCTGGGCTATCGAGTTACCTCATCGAGTCGGCCTGATTGCTGTCTGGATGCTGGGTCTGCTGGTTGATGTGTTGTACGCAGAACCCCTTGGTCTGAATGGTTTTGTGCTGGCTGGGGTGACTTATGTGGCCTGGCGATTTTTTGAACGGCTGCGTATGTATTCAGTCCTGCAGCAGGCCATGCTGGTCTTTGCGCTGGCTCTGAGCGCTGAATTTCTGCGTGTTTTTGCCATCGGGCTGTCCAGCGACCGTGCCTGGGGTTGGTCGGTGCTGACCTCGCCGCTTGTGACGATGTGCCTGTGGCCGTTTATATTCCTGCTGCTGTTGCGCATCCGTACCGGCATCCGTGTGGAATAGGTGTGAGTGCTGAATCAACCAAGCCGTTAATCCTGGCGTCCGCTTCCCCGCGTCGCGCGCAACTGCTTGAACAGATGGGGCTGGTATTCAGTGTTCGGGTTACCGATGTGGATGAAACACCTCTTCCAGGTGAGTCACCTGCTGCTTATGTCGCGCGGTTGGCGCAAGCCAAGGCGCAAGCTGGCTTTGAACCCGGCGCCATTAGCATTGGTGCAGATACAACCGTGACCATTGATGATGAAATTCTTGGCAAACCCTGTGGTCTAACCGAAGGTGTAGATATGCTTCTGCGTCTGGCTGGGCGTCGCCATGAGGTGTTAACTGGTGTCGCCGTCAGTGACGGTGTGAAAACGCTGTGCGAGGTGGTGGGTGCCGTAGTTCACTTTGGCGAAATCAGCACCGCCACCGCCGAGCGCTACTGGTATACCGGAGAGCCTGCAGATAAAGCGGGTGGTTATGGTATTCAGGGAATTGGGGGTATATTTGTGCAGCGCTTGGAAGGCAGCTACACCGCGGTGGTGGGTTTGCCCGTAGAGCGCACAGAGCATCTGTTGCGAGCGTTCAACATCGATACCTGGAGTACGCGGAAAGATGGCAGAAGAATTACTGATTAATGTCAGCCCGTTTGAAACAAGGGTAGCGCTGGTTACCCACGGCTTGCTCCAGGAGATCCATATCGCCCGCTCGGCGGGCTACAGCGTCACAGGTAACATCTATCTGGGCAAGGTGGAGCGTATTGTCCCTGGGATGCAGGCGGCCTTTGTTGATGTCGGGCTGGCGCGCCCAGGGTTTCTGCACGCCCGAGACATAGACAGCCCGCGTATATTTACGGCGCAGAATGAGGAGCCGTCTGCCAAACCGGATATTCGTGACCTGCTGCATGAAGGCCAGTCGGTGCTGGTGCAGGTTGAAAAAGATCCGATCGCGAACAAAGGTGCCAGGTTATCTACGCAATTGGCCCTGGCTTCCAAATATCTGGTGCTGATGCCAAACGAAAGTCACATCGGCATCTCCCAGCGCATCGACGATGAAAACGAACGCGAGCGCCTCAAAGACATAATACTGGGTGTAAAAAACACCTACGCGATCGGCGGCGGTGTCATTGCGCGCACCGCAGCGGACGCGGCAGATGAGGCCCAGCTCACCTCAGATCTGCGTCTGCTGCAGCGGATCTGGCAACGTATCAGCGAACGCATCAAAGGTGCACAGGTACCTTCTCTGGCTTACGAAGAGTTGCCGCTGCACACACGCATGATTCGCGATCTTGCCAGCGCGCAAACCGAAAGTATTCTGATTGACGATGCGCATACCTTTGCCCGTATCCGAAGTTATGTTGATGAATTCATCCCCGGTTATGCGGAGCGGTTGCACTGTTACGCTGAAAAACGCCCGCTGTTTGAACGTCATGGCATTGAGGACGAACTCACCAGAGCACTTGAACCAAAACACTGCCTCAAATCCGGCGGCAGCATTGTCATTGAACAAACCGAGGCGATGATCAGTATTGACGTGAACACCGGTGGTTTTCTGGGTGGGCACAGTCTCGAAGAAACGGTGTTCCGAGCGAATCTCGAAGCGGCTGCAGCGATTCCGAGGCAACTGCGTCTGCGTAATCTTGGCGGCATTATTGTTATCGACTTCATTGATATGGAAGATGAAGAGCATCAGCGCCAGGTACTGCGGACTTTGGAAAAAGCAGTTGAAGCTGATCCGGCACGCACACGAATTGAAGGCTTTTCTTCGCTCGGGCTGGTGCAGATGAGTCGCAAACGCACCCGCGAATCTCTGGCGCAGAGCATGTGTGCGCCCTGCAGCCAGTGTGAAGGCTATGGTCTGGTCCGAACCCCTGAATCCACCTGCGTGGAAGTGTTGCGGGCGCTGTCACAGGATTATCAGGCGCGGTGTCGTAACAAGACACCGGAAGGGGATTATCTGATTCGCGCAACAGAGGCTGTTGTCGACCGATTATTGGATGAAGATGCGCAATATCTGGCAACACTGTCAGAAAACATTCAGCGCGAGATCCGTATTCAGGTTGAGCCCAGCTATCCGGAAGGACAATTTGATATCGTGCTGGTGCAGAACGTCGCCCGTTAAATACAGTCGCGTAGCGTTTTAAATGTCCACCCAACCTCAACTTTCGTTCGCCCAACGTTTTTCTCGTGTGGTGCTGCGGCCGTTGTTTGTGTTTTTCACTTTTACCCTTGTTCTCATGGCGATCCTGCAGGCGGGCGGACGCTTCAGTATGGCTGTGCTGCATGTGTTTGAAGACGAGCTGAATGCGGTGCTGCAAACACGGAACATATCAGTGGCCGGGTTACGCGGAGACTGGCGTGGTCTTAACCCCCGGATATCTGTCGAAAGTGTTGTTTTTCCGGCTGGTCAGATTGCTCGCATGGAACTTGAGCTTGATGTCCTGGAGAGCATTTTTCGTAGTGCCTGGGTGCCACATACGCTGGTTGTTGCAGGCGCTGAGGTGCATCTAGAGCAGGCTGCGCAAGGCTGGCGTTTGCGCGGCATGGGCGCACAGCCGTTGCAACTCAGCTTGGACGGATTGCTGCGCCATTCGGATCATCTTGCAGGGCGCTTAGACGTGTTGTTGCATCCGCGGGCGGGAGAAATGGCGCGCATGCAGGCAGATCTCAAAATGATCAATCGCAACCAAACTCACTTTGCGCAGCTGGGTTTGTGGAACGCAGCGACTGCCGGTCAGCGTCTGCAACTGGCTTTCTGGCAGACTGAGACGGTCCTGTCGCGAGGCAGCATGACCGCGACCATGAGCGGCTCACTCACGCTGCCAGTTGCACTAACCGGCCTGTCAGATGTCACTCTTGAGGTGATGGAAGGCGTGTGGTCCGAGCAGCTGGGCAAAGGCGATGGTGCCCTGGCGCTGACGTTTGATGGTTTGTCCTTGTCTGCTGAAGGGCAGAGCCTTGCCGGCAGCATTCAACTGGCAGCAGGTCGAGATGCCCAACGGGTTAGATTCAGCAGTTCCCCGCTGTCTCTGCGTGCGGGTGCTGATGAACTGCTGCTGAATCCTGTTTTCGGTCAGAGTACATTGCCCAGGAAGGACGATACTGCCTTTGCAGTGGCTACAGAACTCCTGAAACCTAAAGACAATCAGCCGCTTTTCCAGGTTTGGATTGATCAGTTGGATTTAGATGAAGTCAGCAGTTTTGTTGTCTCCCACTTTGCTGGTTTCGAACGCTTTGTTACCTGGATTGACGGCCTCGCATTGCAAGGCGAAGCTAACAATATACATCTGTTTTATGCCTCTGGCGCCGGTCTGGGTTACGGCGCTTCGTTGAATAAACTTGCTGTGCAGGGTTTCAAAGGTGTGCCGACATTGCGAAATGCTCAAGCGAGATTGTGGGGATACAGCAATGGTCACGCGATTCAGGTCAGTGGTGAAGATGTGTACCTGCAATTTCCTGACCTTTACACTTCGGGTTGGAATCTGGCGTCTGCCCAGGGCATCATCAAAATCTGGTTGGGTCAAGGCTACCTGGGTGTGCAAGGCACGCATATAAAAACCCGTCTGGGGGACACGGTTGCAGCAGGGAGCTTTGCGATAACCCGGCCACAGACGGTATCGGAACAGCGGCTGAGTTTGCAGATATCAGCTGATCAGACCTCAGTCAGACTGGCTAGAACGTTTGTGCCAGGAAACATTCCACCAGCGTTAGATGACTGGCTGCAGACGGGCTTGCAGGCCGGGCAGCTGTCTGATGCTCAGTATGCTTATCACGGGCAGTTGCGGGTTGAACCTGGTGAGCTTGCTCGCCGTAATGAGCTCACCGCGAATTTCAGTGGTTTGCGTGTTCAGTATGAACCCAGCTGGCCTGTCGTTTACGACGCGATCGGTAGTGTTTATGTCGCGGGCACCAATGTACATATCAATCTGCAACAGGGCGCCAGCGAAAGTCTGCGGATACGTGCGGCTGCAGTGACCTTGCACGATAATGCGACCTACGTCTCCGGCACAGTGGATGCAACCGGAGACGCAACAAATATGCTGGAGTTTGTACGTAGCAGTCCTTTGCAGACAAATCTGGCCTTTGTTACACCTGCCTGGCAGGGCAGTGGCCGTGTTGATTTAACAGCGGCCCTGGTGGTGCCCATCAGAGTTGAGCAGGCTCCGCCGCTGGCTGTGGATCTTAAGTTTGAATTGGGTCAGGTTGACCTGGCTATGCCTGACTATAGGCTGGTGCTGCGTAAGCTACAGGGGCAAGGCGAATTTTCTCTGCCACATAACCTGACGGGAGATTTCAGTGGCGCTTTGTTCGGGCAGCCTGCCAGCTTTGCAGTTCGACATACGCCGCAATGGCTGTCCTTTGATGTCTCTGGCAGGGCAACCCCTGTTGATGTTTATAACGTCCTTGCAGCTGATGTAACACTGCCTCTGGAGGGTGATTTCTCTTTTTCAAGCACGCTGAATCTGCCGATGGATGGCGGTGTCACACAGCTTCTGGTGAATAGCGATCTGCAGGGTTTAGGTGTTGGTTTGCCCGCTGAATTTGGCAAGTTAGCGCAGGACATTGCACCCATTGATATCGATGTGCAGTTCCTGGCGGAATACCAGAGTGTCAGTTTTCGATACAAAACCGTGGATGGCTGGTTCCACTATGGTGATGCCATTGAACGAGGAGCAATTGGTATTAATGCTGACCCGCCAATGACAGCGGTGGATCAACGCGCCATAGCGATTTCAGGGGTTATGCCTCGTCTGGTGTTGAGTGAGTGGGTGTCTACCGAAGGAGACTCCGCCGTGGTGCTGCCACTGGATTGGTCTATCTCAAAGCTTACGGTGCAGGAATTTTTCATCGATGAAATGATGTTTGCTGATGTCTCACTGGATGGGCAGCAGCAGGGCAATGAAGTTTCTTTTGCCTTTAATGCGCCCGCGGTGCGCGGCAAACTGAATCTGCCCGCTGCGGATGTTTTGAATCTGGATTTGGAGTTCCTGCAGATTCCGCAGGCGAATATACAAACGGCTGAACACATCGGTGCACCCCAGGTTGATCCGATAAGTGTCGCTGTTGGTGAAGTGTTGCCAGCGGCGAAGATTAACATTGCTCAATTGATGCTCGGTGACGAGCCGTTTGGGCGCTGGAAATTTGAAATTCAGCCTCAGGCTGGGGAGCGTGTTGAATTTCTCAATCTGGACGCCTCTGTCAACGGGGTTCACATTGAGAATGGTGCGCTCAGTTGGGATCTGCAAGCAGATCGATCCGCTTTCACCGGTAAGCTGAAACTCGATGATCTGGCACAGACTTTACCCAAGTGGGACTACGCGCCCAGTCTGAGCACAACTTCAGCTGCGGCCAGAGTAGATGTCTCGTGGTCAGGCTCTCCACTGAACGTCAGCCTGCTGGGGACAGATGGTGAGATTGAATTTGACGCGCGTGACGGTCGCTTTATGGAAGTGGAAGGCGGTTCTGGTGGATTACGGATTCTGAGCCTGCTGAATTTCACTCAGTTGGCGAAACGTATCAGTCTGGATTTTTCAGATGTCGTTGGCGAGGGCATGAGTTTCGATCGAATAGACGCCACCGTCGGCCTGCAGGAGGGCGAACTGACATTTCCCAAGCGCCTGACCGTTGAGAGTTCCTCGGGTGATTTTCAACTTGGCGGCCGTGTTGACTTAG
>CBDUMB010000060.1:0-10834 GCA_965368205.1 uncultured Pseudomonadaceae bacterium
GCCATCGCAGACTGCCACTGGGTGGTGGGCACGAGTACGCGACTGCGCAAAATTCCCTGGCCGGTGACCGATGCTAAAGGCATAGCCAGGCAGGTTGTTGAGCAGGCCAATGAAGCGCAGATCGCGATTCTATTTGGTCGTGAGGACAGCGGTTTGACGAATGAAGAGCTGCGGCGTTGTCACTATCATCTGCAGATACCCGCAGCGCCTGAATATTCCTCGCTGAACCTGGCTATGGCTGTACAAGTGGTCTGTTATGAGTTGTTTCAGGCCAGTCAGAACGAGCCTGTCGTGACAGCCTGGGATAGGCGCATGGCCACCTCCGCGGAATTGGACGCCATGCTGGTGCATCTTGAAGAGACCTTGCTGGATGGCGGTTTTCTGCTGGCGGAAAACCCCGGTCAGACCATGACCCGGGTGCGTCGCATGTTTTCCCGCATGCAGTTGGATGAAACCGAGGTGCAGATCATGCGCGGCATCATCAAGCACTTCTCAAAAGTCGATAATCCAGGCTCTGAGCCACCACAGCAATAGTGGAGTATTTTAGTCGGGTATTGCATACTCGCGCCGTTGATTGCTACTGCTGTGACACACAATATGCGTCTGACTCTCCAATGCGTTTAACCACTAAAGGCCGCTACGCTGTAACCGCTATGCTGGATATAGCGCTGCACTGCGAGCAAGGGCCTGTCAGCGTGCAGGAGATTGCCGGCCGGCAGGATATTTCTTCGTCGTACCTTGAACAGATTGTCGGCCGCTTGAAACGCCTGGGTCTGTTAACCAGCCACCGTGGGCCCGGGGGTGGCTATCAGCTGGGTGCTGCGCCTGAAGAGATCAGTATCTCCTCGGTTGTTTCAGCTGTTGGAGAAGGTGTGGATGCCACCCGCTGCGGCGGTCGCGCTGATTGTCACGAAGGGCACATGTGTTTAACCCATAATTTATGGGTGGATCTATCGGCTGAAATCGATTCATTTCTGCAGAGCATCAGCCTTGCAAGCCTCGTGGAACGACAGATACAGGCCCAGAATCGGTCGGGTTCGAAGCAGTCCGAGACCAACACGCCTGCAGGTGAATCGATGCGGATCGCCGCTACTTTGCTGGGTTAACGCAAGCGCACCACAAGATCTGACACTACAGCACCATTATCAAAGCCGCTCGCCACGTTTATAGAACCTTTATGCAAGACCCCATATATCTCGATTACGCCGCCACAACACCTATCGATCCCCGGGTCGCGGAAAAGATGGGCCAGGCGATGCTGGTGCAGGGAAATTTTGGTAATCCTGCCTCTCGATCCCACATTTACGGCTGGCGCGCTGAAGAAGCGGTAGAAGCGGCGAGGGCGGAGATTGCCCGCGCGCTCAACGCTGATCCCAGGGAGATTGTCTGGACCTCAGGCGCGACGGAGTCGGACAACCTGGCACTCAAAGGTGTGGCGTTCAATGCCAGTCGAAAACATATTGTCACCAGTGCAGTAGAGCACAAAGCGGTGCTGGATACCTGCGCAGACCTGCAGGCTCAGGGTTTTGAAGTGACCTATCTGCAGCCTGATGCACACGGCCGGATTGAAGTGGCGCAGGTTGCTGAGGCGCTGCGTGAAGACACGCTGATCGTCTCCATCATGCATGTGAACAATGAGCTGGGCACTATTTGTGATATTCAGGGCATCGGGGCATTGTGCCGATCTCGTGGTGTGTTATTCCACGTTGACGCAGCGCAGAGCTTTGGCAAGCTGGTTATCGACGTGCGGGCGATGAGCATCGATATGTTATCGATCTCCGGGCATAAATTGTATGGACCCAAAGGTATCGGCGTGTTGTATGTACGACGCGAACCGCCGATCAAACTGCATCCATTGATTCATGGCGGTGGTCACGAGATGGGTATGCGCTCGGGCACGTTGCCAACCCATCAGATTATCGGGTTGGCTGAGGCCAGCCGTCTGATGCACGCCGACATGGTGAAAGAACAAGCGCGGTTATCGAGCCTGCGCGAACGCCTGTTCACTCATCTGAGACAGATTCCGGACACCTTTATCCACAGCCATCCAGAGTTCAACCTGCCGTCCATTGTGAACGTTGGATTTGCGGGTATAGATGGCGAAACGCTACTGCTGGCGCTGGATGATCTGGCGGTGTCCACTGGTTCCGCCTGTAACTCTACGTCGGTGGAACCCTCCTTTGTGCTGTCCGCTATTGGTGTGCCAAGAGACATCGCGCAAGCCTCCATACGCATCAGCTTTGGACGTTTCAGCCAGGCTGAGGATCTAGATCACGCCGGCAGCCGTATCAGCACGGTAGTTGGGCGATTGCGCGGGCCTTAAGCATGCGTATAATACGCGCCCGCTAGTACCCTGGCTCAGCGGGTATTTCCTTATAAATTAGATACATACAAGCATCTGTAAAAACAGATGTACAACAAATGTTCGGAGAATAATATGGCAGTAGAGCGCACCCTTTCCATCGTCAAGCCTGACGCCGTCGCGCGGAATTTGATTGGTGAAATTTATTCGCGGTTCGAAAAAGGTGGTTTGCGCATTATCGCCTGCAAAATGCTTACCCTCAGCGATGCTCAGGCCCAGGGGTTTTATGGTGAACACGAAGGCAAACCTTTCTTTGCTGACTTGTGCAGTTACATGCGTTCGGGCCCGGTAGTGGTTCAGGTGCTGGAAGGTGAAGATGCCATTGCGACTAACCGTCGCCTGATGGGTGCAACCAATCCATCCGAGGCTGCGCCCGGCACGATTCGAGCAGACTTTGCAGAATCTATAGATGCCAACTCGGTACACGGCTCAGACGCGCCGGAATCTGCAGCCCGGGAAATCGCTTTTTTCTTTTCTGACGATGAGATTCACCCGCGCGGTTAATCTGCTATAAGGGTATTCAAACTGATTCAGGAAACCTGATGATCAATCTATATGGTTTAGACCGCAGTGCCTTGGAAGCCTTGTTCGTAGAACAGGGCCAACAGGCTTTCCGCGGCCGCCAATTGATGAAATGGGTTTATCATCAGGGTCGCACGGATTTTGCGGCAATGACCGATCTTTCGCTGTCGATGCGTCAATGGTTGGCAGAGAACACCTGCTTTGAGCTGCCACGTGTAGAAAGTTTCCAGGTGTCCAAAGATGGCACATGTAAATGGTTGTTGGATGTAGGTAACGGTAACCTGGTTGAGACAGTGCTCATACCGGAAAAGAACCGCAATACGCTGTGTGTCTCTTCTCAGGTCGGGTGCATGTTGGATTGCAGTTTCTGCTCAACTGGCAAGCAGGGTTTCAGTGGCAATTTACCCGCGGCGTTTGTGGTTGGACAAATGGTGCTCGCCAACCAGGTCCTGGCCGAGAAAAATCAGCGCGTCAGCAACATTGTGCTGATGGGGATGGGTGAGCCGCTGTTGAATTTTGATGCAGCAGTCAGTGCAACAAATATTTTCATGGATGACCTCGCCTTTGGATTATCCAAACGACGGGTGACACTCAGTACGGCTGGGGTGGTGCCGGCCATTTATGAGCTGGCTAAAGTCAGTGATGTCTCTTTAGCGGTATCCTTGCATGCACCTGTAGACGATTTGCGCGATCAGCTTGTGCCGATCAACCGGAAATATCCGATCAAAGAGTTGCTCGACGCCTGTCGGCACTACGTTGATCAGTTGGGTGAAAAGCGCAAGCTTGTGATTGAGTACACGTTGATGCGCGGCGTCAACGATCAGCATGAACATGCTGTTGCGCTGGCTGAACTGCTCAAAGATGTGCGCTGTAAAATCAACCTGATTCCGTTCAACCCTTTTCCAGCTTCGGGCTATCAGAAGCCCTATCAGCGCGATATTTATAATTTTCAGACCTACTTGATGAAACAAGGCTATGCGACCATGCTGCGCACCACTCGGGGTGATGATATCGATGCGGCCTGTGGGCAACTGGTTGGACAGGTCAAGGATCGGACCAAGCGTCAGTCTCGATATCTGGCGAGAGTGAAAGCTGATGGCAACAACTTTGTTGCGCAAACAACATAGAATTATGCAGATGGGGTCGAAATGACATGTGTCCACTAAAAATCAGAACGGCTGCCTGCACGGTACTGATAAGCATAGTCTTCACTTTATCCGGGTGTGTTACGGAAACCACCGGTGGCTTACCCGCGCCGGGGACTGAATCAGAGCGTACCAAAGCACAATTAGACCTGGCCCGTGGTTACATCGAACAACGGGATTTCAATCGCGCCCGCACAGCGCTTGATTCTGCGCTGGAGATTGATCCACGTAACGTTGAAGCCCATGTGCTCAATGCAGTACTGCTGCATGCACAGGGTGAATACGAGCTGGCAGAATTTCACTATAAAAGAGCGCTACGGTTAGACCCCGACAATGCCCAGGCACTGAATAACTATGGCACGTTCTTATATTCCAGAGGTCGCTTCGATGACGCGGTAGTGCCGCTGGCTCGACTGGTACAGGATACTGGCTATAGAGCCCGCTCTCAGGCCTTTGAAAACCTGGGTTTAGCTTATCTGCGCGCTGGCCGTGATGAAGACGCCAAGGCCGCACTGACGCGCGCGCTGGACCTTAACTTTCGTCAGGCCACTGCGGTTTTAGAGTTAGCGGAACTGGCATTCAATGATGCAGATTTTGCACAGGCAGCATCGTTACTGTCAGATTTCAAAGCTGTTGCTCGGCAGAACGCGCGCAGTCTGTGTCTGGGCGTCAAAGTGGCTAAAGCAACCGGCGACGTTGATCTGATGGCCAGCAATCAAATGGCGTTAAGCAACCTTTTCCCCGACCAGGCAGATCAGTGTCAGACGGACCCGTAACCAGTAACGCTGCCCCGGATGGCCCCGGTGTAGCGCTCGCGCAAGCACGTGAAGCCGCAGAGATTACCCAGCGGGAAGTGTCTGATGCATTGAACCTGCCCGTTGCAACGATAGATGCCATCGAGCAGGATGATCGCGATCATCTGCCCGCTGATGTTTTCACCCGCGGCTACATACGTGCTTACGCAAGGCTGTTGCAACTGGACCCAGGGCCATTGGTTGCAGCCTTTGGTGGCAGTGTAGATAACCAGGATCTGGCGGCGCCATTGGCTGACGCCACTGCCAGTCAACGCAACACTAATCGTGGTTCCAACTGGGTTGTCCCCGTGCGTCTACCGCCTGGCTTAACCCCTGTCAGGTTGATGGCTGTTGGCGGTGTGTTGCTGCTGCTGATTCTCCTGATGATCTGGTTTTTCTCAGGAGACACACCTGCTGAGATAGACAACAACCAATCTCCGCCGACGGCACCCACCTCGGAGCAGACGGGTGAACCCAATGCGACGTCGCAGATGACAAACAGAACAACCCGCACGATAACGCCCGAACCTATGCAGAGTGCATTAACCCAGGAACAACCAGCCGTGGTTGAGGCGCAGACGTTGCCAAATGCGGTTGCAGATATTGCACAAGCGGCTGATTCGGATCGTCAGGCAGACGAATCCCAACTGGACCGAGCACCTGCAGTGGTTGTTCCGGATCAGGTGCAGAGTATGACACCACCAGGTGTGCGTCGCCTGACGCCCACAGGCGCCGATCGGCTCAGCATCGAGTTTACTGAAGAGTGCTGGGTGGAAATCAAAGACCCGGAGGGCAATTTACTCTACGGCAATCTTGGTCGCCCAGGCACGCAGTTAGCGTTTGTTGGTGCAGCACCTTTCAGGGTGTTATTGGGATACGCACCCGGTGCGATGCTGAAGTACAACGCCGAGCCAGTGGCTCTGGGTCCGCACACCCGCAACAACGTTGCGTCTCTTGTTTTAGGCCAGTAGTCCGGGAGAGCTCTTCGATATGGTTCAAGCAGTTCGAGGCATGCGTGATGTGCTGCCCGCGGAGGCTAAACGGTGGCAGCTGATTGAAAGCACCGTACACAATATTCTGCGCCAGTTTACGTACGAAGAAATTCATCTGCCGCTACTCGAATTTACCGAGTTGTTTGCCCGTGGGGTAGGCGAGGCCACGGACATTGTCGAAAAAGAAATGTATACCCTCGCCGATAGAGATGGTGACTCTTTAAGCTTGCGGCCTGAGGGCACGGCCAGCTGCGTGCGTGCACTGCAGGAGAATGGCCTGCTTTACAATCAAACTCAGAAGGTTTTCTACAGCGGCCCCATGTTTCGTTACGAGAAGCCGCAGAAAGGGCGTTACCGCCAGTTTTATCAGATTGGTGCAGAGGCGTTTGGTTTTGCCGGACCCGATATAGATGCGGAACTCATCAGCCTGGGTGCCAGCTTCTGGCGTCAGCTGGGGTTGGATAAACACGTGCGGCTTGAAATTAATACGTTAGGTTCCAGTGAGGCAAGACAGGCTTACAAAAAAGCTCTGGTTGATTACCTGACGCCTAAAGCGGCGCAATTGGATGAAGACAGTCAGCGCCGCCTGCTGACTAACCCGATGCGCATCCTGGACAGTAAGAATGAGCAGACCCAGGCGATATTGGCGCAGGCACCTGATCTGTCTATGTTTGTGGATAGCGCCAGTCAGGCCCATTTTGACGAGCTGCTGGAACTTTTGACGGCGCTGGATATCAACTATGTACGCAAACCCAATCTGGTTCGAGGCCTGGACTATTACACCGATACCGTTTTTGAATGGGTAACCGATGATCTGGGTGCGCAGGGAACAATCTGCGCGGGTGGACGTTACAACACGCTGGTTGAACAACTCGGCGGTCGACCGACGCCGGCAGCAGGGTTTGCCATGGGTTTGGATCGCGTGCTGTTGTTGCACGAGGTGATCAATCAGAGTGCGATGAATCCTGCAGTAGACGTCTATGTTTGTTACTCTGCGCCGCAATTTGCAGCCCATGCCCAGAAGCTGGGCCAATGGCTGCGTGAGCAAGTGCCGGGCAGTGATCATCAGGCGTTGAAAGTCCGGGTCAATATGGGCGGCGGAAACTTCAAAAAACAGCTCAAGCGTGCTGATGCGGCGAATGCAACCTGGGCGATATTGATGGGACCTGATGAAGTAGCCGCAGATCAATTGACGCTGAAAAATTTAACAGACGGGCAACAGATCACGTTACCGAAAGATGCTGTAGTGAGTCACCTGGTCGGGACCGGCTCGAGCCAGGACATTAATGAAGATTAGAAGAACAAGGGGTTATTGGTGTCGGAATACCTAGAAGAAGAAGAACAAATTGCCAAGCTGCGCTCCTGGTGGAGTGAGTACGGCGTCACCGTCATAGTTGCAGTGGTTTTGTCTGTGCTAGCCATCGTCGGCTGGCGCTGGTACGACAGCCACAAGCAGACCCAGGCTTATGAAGGCGCCAAGGCCTATGCCACCTATCAGGCTGCACAAGGAAGTGATAAAGAAACTGCTGGCAACGCTATCCTGGAAAACTTTGCGGGCAGCGCGTATCACGTATTTGTTCTGTTTGACCGTGCACAAAACGCTGTTGCAGAGGGTGATCTGATGGCGGCCGAGGCGCTTCTGACAACGGCAGTGGACGAAGCTGACTCAGTGCTGCTGCGAGATCTCGCAAAAATCAGATTGGCCAAAGCCCAGCGTGGTCTTGATAGAACAGACGAAGCCCTGGCCACCTTGGATGCCATTGGAAACTCGGGTTACAGTTCATGGGCGTTGGAAGCAAAAGGTGACATTTTTGTCTCTCGCGGTGAACTTGAAAAAGCTTATCTGGCCTACAGTGCGGCGTTAGATGCGCTGGCACCCGGTGAGCAGCGCCCGATTCTTGCTATGAAGCATAAAAATGTTACGCCGTTTGAGGGTGAATATGTTGAATTCACCGATACGCTCGAAGCGGCGCTGCAGGATGCTCAAACCACACTGGCCGCTCCAGCTGCAGAAGTGGCGGAACAGGCACAGGAACCGGCAGAAACTGCTGAATCTGCAGCGCCGTCAGCGGCGGATGAGAATGACTAAAATGTTTTATCGCTGGACTTTGTTATTCGCAGCAACCTTGTTGTTGAGCGGTTGTTCCTGGTTCAGCTGGTTGCCCTGGGTAGACGACAAAGAAGTAGATCCGGCTGAACCTGCAAAGCTGGTCAAGTTTGATGCAGAAATTAAACTGGATCGACTCTGGAAAAAATCGGTAGGCGATGGCCTGGGCAAAAAGTATCTCAAGTTACCTCCCGCGATAGTGGCGGATCGAATTATTGCTGCGGATGGCTACGGCCACGTGCAGGCTAATGATCGCTTCACCGGTAAACGCCTTTGGGAAACGGAAGTAGGTGACGTAGGTGGCGGTATGTTTTCCGCTTTGAATTTCATTGACCGGCGTGATCCCAGCTTTGTCTCTGGTGGGGTGGGGTCTGGTGACGGAAAAGTCTTCCTGGGTACAACGGCAGGATTTGTCATCGCTCTGGATGTAGCAGACGGCAGTGAGCTATGGCGCACTGATCTGGCCAGCGAGGTGATTGCGCCGGCGGTAGCAGATGACGGCCTGGTGTTCGCTCAAACCATTGATGGGCGTCTGGTTGCCATGGACGGTGGCACCGGTGAAATCCAATGGACCTTTGATAATCAACTACCCATTCTGACCTTGCGTGGCACCAGTACGCCGGTGATTGCTGAAGATATTGTTTATGCGGGTTTTGCTAATGGGAAAATTATTGCTCTGCGGGTAGAAAACGGCGAACCCATCTGGGAGCATCGTGTCATGCTACCCGAGGGCCGTTCCGAACTTGAACGTATGGTTGATGTAGATACCACACCCCTGATCAATGGGCCTGCGGTTTATGTTGGTGCATTTCAGGGTCGCGTGAAAGCGCTGTCGCGTCGTGATGGACGAGCCCTGTGGGAACTGGAAGTCTCAACATTCCATAATCTCAGCGAAGGTTATGGGCAGATCTATGTTGTGGACGATGAGGATATTGTGTCTGCCTATGATCAGCAGACGGGTGAGCAGATCTGGACTAACGAAGATTTCAAGCTGCGTGGCTTGAGTGCGCCACTGGCTTTTTCAAACTACGTTGTGTTTGGAGACAGTGACGGTTACCTGCATGTCATTGCGCAACGCGACGGGCGCCACCTCGGGCGGCGTAAACTAGATGGCGATGGCATCCGCAGCGAATTAGTACTGGGCGAAAGCACACTCTACGTGCTGGGTAATTCCGGCAGCCTGCATGCCCTCGACATTGAGTTGAAGTAAGCCATGATTCCCACCATCGCACTGGTGGGCCGCCCGAATGTTGGCAAGTCCACATTATTCAACAAGCTCACCAAAAGTAGGGATGCACTGGTTGCTGATGTACCGGGCTTAACTCGAGACCGACGTTACGGCCGTTGTGAGATCGACGGTCAGACGATTACTCTGATCGATACCGGTGGTCTGTTCGGTGATGATGTTCTCTCTGAATCTCTGACCCAACAGACTCAACTAGCCGTTGCTGAAGCGGATCTTGTTGTGCTTCTCCTGGATGGACGTGATGGAATCACGTCAGCGGATCAGGACGTCGTTTCTTATCTGCGCCGTGAATCTGTCAATTTCATTCCAGTGGTTAATAAAATTGATGGTATCGGCGAAGACCAGGCGCTCGTGGAAGTGGCGCAATTCGGCTTTGGCGACCCGCAGCTGATTTCAGCCAGTCACAGTCGTGGTTTACGGACACTGACCGAAACCCTGCTGGCTACGCTCACAGATATCGGCGCATTTGATCGTGAGGCAGAACCTCTTACCAACAAGGGGATCCACGTAGCTGTTGTCGGGCGTCCCAACGTTGGCAAATCCACGCTGATCAATCGCATGTTAGGGGAGGAGCGTCAGGTTGTATTTGATATGCCTGGTACAACTAAAGATGCTATTGATATCCCTTTCAAACGCAACGACACAGATTATGTGTTGATTGATACGGCTGGTGTGCGTCGCAAAGGCAGGGTTGACGAAATCACCGAGAAGTTTTCCGTGGTCAAAGCCCTGCAGGCCATGGAGCGTGCGCAGGTTGTTATCCTGGTTGTTGATGCAACAGAAGGTGTCGTCGAGCAGGATCTGCATGTTCTGCAATACGCACTGGAAGCTGGTGCTGCTCTGCTGGTTGCGGTGAATAAATGGGATGGTCTGGATGAAGATCAGCGCGATCGCGTTAAGTATTCTGTAGACCGCCGTTTGGCATTTGTGCCCTGGGTGCCGCTGCAACGCATTTCTGCTCTGCATGGTACCGGTGTGGGTCTGCTGTTTAAAATGATCGATACAGTTTATGCCGCTGGCGAATTCGATGTGTCGACGTCTTTGTTGACCCGGCTGGTACGTAATATGGTGGCTGCACATCCAGCACCTTCGGTCCGCGGCCGCCAGATAAAGATCAAAGTGGCAACCCGAGGGCGCAATCATCCGCCGACGGTTGTGATTCATGGCAATCAGTTGGATTCCCTACCCACAAGTTATAAACGCTTCCTGGAAAATGGTTTCCGTGAAGCACTAAACCTTGTTGGCAATCCGATTCGTCTGCAGCTGCGCGAATCAGATAACCCTTATGCCGGTAAAAAGAATGTTCTTAGCCCGCGGCAGAAAGAGCGCCGCGAGCGCATCATCAAACATCGCAAAAAACGCTAAGGCTGTTCCCGCAAGCGATTGATGGTGGCGAGAAATGTCTCAGGATCTACACGATATCCATTCAGACTCACAGACCAGTGCAGGTGCGGCCCGGTGACGCGTCCGGTTGCCCCAACCAGACCAATCACCTCACCCTGGGTAACCTGATCACCTTCTTCGACCAGTAGTTCTGATAAGTGGCAGTACATGGTGATTAATCCCTGTCCGTGGTCCAGGAACAATGTATTGCCGTTGAAGTAAAGGTCATCAGCCAGCGTGACCGTGGCGCTGGCTGCAGCGCTGACCGGTGTGCCGGTATCAG
>CBDUMB010000061.1:0-10743 GCA_965368205.1 uncultured Pseudomonadaceae bacterium
TGCCACCGCAATACGCCAACCAGGCAGGCAGACTTGAAGACCCACGTGGCCTGCATACCGAGGTGCTGGCCTACGAACTTGAAGCGTATCTGAACAATGTTGACGGCCAGATCAGCGTGCCGCCGACCTTAACCCGAAGGCTGTTGCGTCATCTGGTTGATGCCTGGAGTGTCATGCAACCCAGGGGGTTTGGTCGTTTTGCCACACAAACACCTGTTCGCGTGGCGGTGGGCTTAAGAGCGACACACTATTTCCTTTCCGGCGGCTGCCACTTCAGCGACCAGATCTCGAACACCGACGAACTGTTGCGTCGCGAGGTCAACCCATTTCTGGATGTTGCCTACGAACAGAAAACGCCGGATATACAAGACCCGTGGTCACAAGCCCACGACCTGAAAGTGCGTATCCCGGTCAATCCGAACATTGAGGCCCCAGAGCGGATCCTATTGGAAAAACCCTCTGAAGAAGCCAGTCGCCGGGACTACAGCCACTTCGAAACATGCGCTGTAGATACCAGCCCAGGCGGATACCGGCTGGAATGGCTGGAAGACCTGCCACCCAATGCAAGCGTCGGCGAACTGATCGCCTTACGTGAAGAAAAAGCGGCGCGCTGGTGCGTGGCCTTGATTCGATGGATCCGCCAGGAACAGAAGCGTATCTGCATGGGGGTTGAGCTGTTGTCTCCGCGCGCCATTCCGGTTGCTATTCGAGCTATTCAGAAACGTGGTGGCCCAACCGGCTATACGCGCGGACTGCTGTTACCGCAAATCGAGGCCATCAATCAGGAATCCACTTTGATCACGCCCACCGTGCCTTTTGTTGAACGCCAGAAGGTAAACCTGCAACGCCAGGGCATTCAAACCACCGCGCAACTGCTGGTAAGCCAGTTAAAAACCCAAAGTGTTAACCAGTTCACGTTTCGTATGTTGGATGGTTACTTGGAAAATAACCGAAACGACAGCAACATTGACGGACTGTCAGCTATGACTAGAGAGGACACTAGCCAAGGTCCGTAGCCTCAACCTCGCCCCCATAAAACAAGGGCTTTGCAGAAGGCACCTTGGCCGAAAAAGGATATGTCGGCACAGCTTTCCCAGCATGTAACCACGCGCCTGCTGATTGCGGAAAAATCAGAAAACAGCGCCTATGCGTTGGACTCGACCCTGCGCGATGCTGGCATCGCGACGAAGTTGACCATCAGCGACGATCTGGCGCACATTGCTCAACAGGTCAGCGAAGGTCATTGCGACATCGTGTTGCTAACGGACAAGATCGATGGGCTTGAACAGATCCTGCCACGCATCCGCGAGCAGGCACCGCGTACACCTATTCTATTGCTGACCCAGGAGCAGAGCAGCTGGACGATACCAGCCGCGCTGCAGATCGGCATAACGGATGTTATTCCAGCAAGCGATGCACAACACCTGACGCTGGCGGTCAAGCGCGAACTTGAACATGTTTGTCAACACGAACACTTTGCGCAGGTCCGACGCGCGCTGAAAGAAGCTGAGCAACGTTGCCAGCTGCTGCTGCAGGGCTCCAAAGCCGCCATTGCATATATCCATGAAGGCATGCATATCCATGCCAACGAAGGCTATCTGGAGCTGTTCGGCTATAACGACGTCGACGACCTGAGCGGCGAGAGTCTGATCGATATACTGGCAGCTGACAGTGCTGCGGAATTGAAGACTCAGCTCAAAGCCATTCGCAATGGTGCAACAGAAACAAGTTTCAATTTCGTCAGTAACGGCGACAAGCCGGTGCACGGACACATGACTCTGGCAAACGCACAATACGAGGGCGAACACTGTCTGCAGATTACGGTGCGCCAGGAACAGAACAACGCCAGTCCCACAACCGCTGATGATGACACTCCGGCACCTGCAGCTGAAGTCAGCCAAGATGCCACGCGGGCGGACAGTCTGGAGCTTCCCGGGTTTATTAAAGCTGCAGAATCGCTGTTCGCAAACGACACAGAGCAACCTTTCCTGTTGGTCTGCGCGTTAGACAACTACACAGAGCTGCAAGCGGCTTATGGCCTTATCGGTGCTGAAGTTATCTGCCGCAAAGTCTGGCATCGGCTGGTTGAGCTGGCGGACGTATTCCCTGCCACGCGCCTCAACAACAACCAGTTTGCACTGGCCATCACTGCAGCAAACCGCGACAACGCGACTCAGACAGCAGAACGCATCCGCAACGCTGTGAGCGAAATGATTTTTGAGGTGCAGGACAAAACCGTTCGCCCAACCTTCACCATTACCGGTGACGAAGTCGACGAAGAAGCTGGTATCAGCAAGACCCTCGATACGGTCTACCAGAATCTCGTAGACATGCTGATTGGCAGCCAGGCAAATGTTGTGAAGATCACAGCGCCGGTAGAAATGAGAGCAACCAGCGAAAATGATGATGCTCGGGTCATCCTTCGCCAGATAACGGATGCCATCGAAAACAAAGCGTTTATGCTCCTGTTTCAGCCCATCATCAGTCTGCGCGGAGACTCAGATGAACACTACGAAGTGTTCCTGCGTATGACCGACAGCAACGGCGCGCAGATTCAACCAGGCCGCTTCCTGCAAACAGCCATCGACAATAATGTTGCTGGAAAAATCGACCGCTGGGTAATTCTCCAGTCGATCAAAATGTTAAGCGTACATCGTGCTAAAGGTCATGCTACGCGCCTGACCATCAACCTGACTTGCAACAGCGTTACTGATGGTGAGTTCCTACAATGGCTTGGCGTGGCGATTAAAGCCGCCCGCCTGCCCAGCGATGCTGTTATCTTCCAGGTGACCGAAAAAGACGCCACTACCTACCTACGCCAGACGCGAGAGTTTGTTGAAGGCCTGCGTAACATGCACTGCCGCGCGTCGTTATCGCGATTCGGTTTGATTGAAGACCCCTTCGAAACTCTGCGCCACCTGCCGGTGGATATGGTCAAACTTGATGGCTCCTGTATTGAAGGCATCGACGAAGACAAAGAACGCAGCAACAAGCTGATTGAAGACATCAAGAAGTTACAGGGATCTGGCAAGCTTACCGTGGTGCCGATGGTAGAAAATGCCAACGTGTTATCTACCCTGTGGCAGGCTGGCGCCAACTATATTCAGGGCCACTATCTGCAGGAACCCTCCACGAATATGGACTACGACTTCAATACGGAAGAGTAGCCCGCCACCCGAGGCGAGCCGATACCCGGTTAACACGGGCCGATGGCGCACGATCAGTCGTGCGCGAGGGCCTGATCGATATCTCGGTCGCTGAACCCAATCAGATAAAGCACTGCATCCAGACCGAAGTTTGAGATGGCGTGCTCAGCATTTTCCCGCACCACCGTCTTGGCATGAAACGCAACACCCAGCCCTGCCGTCGATAACATCGGTAAATCGTTGGCACCATCGCCGATGGCAATAGTCTGCTGCAGAGATATCCCTTCCGCCTGGGCGGTCTGGCGCAGCAGATCCGCTTTGCGCTGGGCATCGATGATCTCTCCAGCCACTGCCCCGGTCATCACGCCATTTTCTATTTCCAACGCATTGGCATAGACATAATCAATTCCCAGGCGCTGCTTCAGGTGGTCGCCTACATACTGAAAGCCGCCTGAAATCACCGCAGTTTTGTACCCAAAATAGCGCAGCGCCCGCAGTAAACGCTCGGCTCCGGTATTGAGTTGCACAGCATTAGCAATCTGCTCCAGAGTGCCAACCGGCATACCTTTCAATAAACCGGCGCGACGCCTGAAACTTTCCTTAAAATCAATTTCGCCCGCCATCGCTTGCGCGGTAATCGCTGCAACCTGTTCACCCACCCCATGCTGCCGGGCTAATTCGTCAATCACCTCTTCCGTAATCAGGGTGGAATCCATATCGAAGGCCACCAGCCGCCGATTGCGCCGGAACACAGTGTCGTGCTGCAGACTGAAATCAAAATTAAGACCATCCGCAGACGCCATCAGCTCTGAACGCAGCCGATTGATGTCAGCTGCATCTCCGCGTAACCGCATTTCTACACACAGGTGTGTAGGCTGATCTTCACCACGCGCATCCCCGCGGTCAGTCAGACGGCGGACGGTATCGATGTTCAGGCCAAATTTATGGGTCAGGGAGCTGGCCGCGTACAAAGTATGGCTGCCATCACCGGTGGCTAGCAACGTCAGGATATATCGAGTCTGACCAGATGCTTCCTCCCAGAGCTGGTAATTTGATTCTGTAACATTGGAAATACGGATCGTGGCATTGGCTGCATTTGCGTTGAACATGATGTCTTTGATCAACGCGCCGGAATGATCAACGTCCACGCTCACCAATATACCCAGGGCCAGATCCTCATGGATCACTGCCTGGCCGATATCCAGAATATGCGCATTGAACTGCGCAAGGGTTTCCATCAGCAGCGACATCAGACCAGGTTTGTCCTGGCCGGAGACATTGATCAGGATAATTTCTTCCGCTTGTGCCGAGGACGTCGTGTGAGACCTCGTTTTGGGCAACGTTTTTGGCAAACCGATTTTCGCAATGCATTCAGGAAAGCTAATTGTAATGGGTAAAGGACGCCCTGGGCGTCTTTTGTGTGCTAGATTTGTCGGCCATATTTAAAGCCACGCAGGTAGCCCGCCGTTGTCGCTGTTGCGAAATCCTTCTTTTCTACAGAAACCGTTGCGGAGCTTACGCAAGTTTCGTCCCAACCAGTCAACATTACCTGCTGCAATTCTGGCCACCGCTTTCTGTGGCATCAGCCTGCTGTTGATCTGGACCGCGCCGCTCAGCGCTGATCGCGAAATTACCCGTTACGGCGAAGCGCTGTCTGAAACCCTGGCCCATTCAAGCGCGGGCCTGCTGTTGCATCAGGAACGCATTGAACTGGCGGTTGTCGCCAACCAGATCAGCCAGTATCCAGAGGTGGCAGGTGTGATTTTCTACAGTGCCAGCAATGAGATAATTGTTCTGAGCGGCAACACCGACACCGGGTTGCATTTCATTGCGCCAGCCACACTGGACGACACCATCACGGGCTATGTCAGCGTTGTGCTCAATAAAACCGCCTTTGCCGTGCCAACCCGCTTTGGCGCCTGGCTGCTGAGCCTTCTGGTGCTTGGCTTGAGCCCATTCCTGAGTCTTGGAATCCTGCAGCTGTCGGCAACCGGGAATCGATCTTTGCCGATCGTCTCAGTGCCAGAAGCAGCCCCGCCTGAAGAGCAATCGAGTTTTGCGTTAACCCTGAATCTTTATAACCAACTGGCCCTGGACAAAGACAGTCGCCAGACGGCCATCACCGACGCGTTGAACATGGCGCATGAAGCGTGCGCGATTCACCCGGGCATTGCAGTGGAAATCCCCGAACGAGGGGCACTGATTCTGTTTGATCAGAAAACGGTCACCGGTGGTCAGGCCATATGTGCATCGTTTCTGCTACAGCGGTTACTGGCTGAATTTGAAACTCCGGGGAAATTTCGCTGCTATCTCACAGAAGTCACCTGCCAGGGATCCCCTGGAGAACTGGTACAACTTGAGCTGAGCGATATAGAAGCAGATACGGATATCGATATGCTGATCACCCTGGCGGCACTGGCACGACCAGATACTGTGTTACTCAGCGAGTCGGTTTACAGCAAGCTGAACAATGAAGAGAAGGTCTGGTCACGATTATACAGCCACCCGCTGATCGACGACGTATCAGCCTCTGACCACACCTATCTTGTCAGCTCACTGCCCGAAGAGCAGGCCCGACTGGTAGACAGCCAGGCCAATCTGATTCTCGGCTTTAACCAGGCTTCCGCTTAACCCGGCCTGTTTATTCGACGCTGAGGCGGTCTACTTTCTGAAAACCTCTGGGCAGCTTACGACCACGACGCGCACGCTCGCCAACATAGTTTTCCAGGTCTTTAGCTTTCATGCGCAGATGTCTGGCACCTGCATGTACCAGTAACTCCTGGCCTGACCTCAACACCACAGCCGCGACCATGGTTTCCTCACCGGCCTTGAATGCCGCCGTTGGTACATTGATGAGCTTGTTACCTTTACCTCGCGCCAGCTCAGGCAGTTCCGCGAGCGGGAAAATGAGTAATCTACCCTGATCGGTGACTGCAGCTACATTGGTTTGCGCCACATCATCCAGATCTTCCAGAGCAAATACGCAGGGCGTTAACGCAACACCGCCTGCAGGTACCGTGAGTACCGCTTTGCCCGCCTTGTTTTTTGTCACCATGTCAGACAGTCGACCGACAAAACCAAAACCTGCATTTGACGCCATCAACACCCGCAACTCGCCTTTGCCTAACGCAACACCGAGGAAGCGCGCACCTGGCGGCGGTTTGAAACGACCCGTAAGCGGCTCTCCCTGACCACGCGCAGACGGCAGTGTGTGGGGCGCCATGTTGTATGCACGACCATTGGAATCAAAAAACACCAGGGTTTCATTAGTACGCCCGCGGGCGGCCTGAGCGAACGCATCGTCACCTCGATAATTCAGCTCCTGAGGATCTGTTTCATGACCTTTTGCCGCACGAGCCCAGCCTTTTTCAGACAGAACAACGGTGATGGGTTCGTTGATCAGTAAATCTTCTTCACTGAACGCATTAGCCTCCGTCACACTGGTCAGCGGCGAGCGACGATCGTCGCCATACTCCTGGGCAATCGCCAGCAGCTCTTTTTTCATCAGAGTTTTCATGCGCGCTTTGGAGCCCAGGGTTTTTTCCAGATCAGCCTTTTCTGCGTTGAGCTCATCCTGTTCGCTTTTCAGCTTGATCTCTTCAAGCTTGGCCAGCTGACGCAAACGCAGATCCAGAATGGCGTTAGCCTGAATTTCCGACAGCGAATAGCGCTGCATCAATTCATCTTTTGGTCGATCTTCTTCCCGGATGATGCGGATCACTTCATCAAGATTCAGATACGCGACCAGCAGGCCTTCAAGAATATGGAGCCGCTCATTAATTTTATCGAGGCGGTAATTCAGTCGACGGGTGACCACATCAAGCCGATAGACCAGCCACTCCTTAATGATCTCCGCCAGGTTCTTCACTGCCGGACGCTGATCGAGACCTATCATATTCAGGTTGATACGATAGCTGCGTTCAAGATCGGTGGTAGCAAACAGGTGGCTCATCAGCCGCTCAAGATCAACCCGATTAGAACGAGGCACGAGCACCAGACGGGTGGGGTTTTCGTGATCAGACTCATCCCGCAGGTCGACCAGCATCGGCAATTTTTTCGCGTGCATCTGCGCGGCTATCTGCTCCAGCACTTTCGCCGGCGACGTCTGATGTGGCAAAGCGGTGATAACCACTTCGCCATTCTCCTGAGTGTAAATCGCACGGGCTTTGATGCTACCGCGTCCGGTTTCATAGATCTCACGAATGTCGTCGGGATTCGTGATGATAGATGCATCTGTCGGATAATCCGGCCCTTTGATATGGGTCATGACATCTGCCACGGTCGCCTTCGGCGCATCTAACACATGTACACACGCGCTGATGACTTCCTTGATATTGTGTGGCGGAATATCGGTGGCCATACCTACGGCGATACCCGTGCTGCCATTCAGCAGCACAAACGGCAACTGCGCAGGCAGCAGTTTGGGTTCCAGGGTTGTACCGTCGAAATTCGAAACATAATCAACGGTGCCCTGACGCGCCTCTGCCAACAACAACTCAGCGTATCGGGATAATCGTGCTTCGGTGTAACGCATCGCAGCAAACGATTTTGCATCATCCGGCGCACCCCAGTTACCCTGACCATCCACCAATGGATAGCGAAAAGAAAACGGTTGCGCCATGTGCACCATAGCTTCGTAACAGGCGCTGTCACCATGCGGGTGGAATTTACCCAACACATCACCTACGGTGCGCGCCGATTTCATGAACTTGGCCTGGCTGTTCAGGCCCAGCTCACTCATGGCAAAAATGATACGGCGCTGTACCGGCTTCAGCCCATCCGCCAGATGAGGCAACGCGCGGTCGTTAATCACGTACATGGAATAATCGAGGTAAGCCCGCTCGGTATATACGGCTAGCGGCATTTTTTCGATATCGGGTTCTTGTATATCTTGACTCATGGTATTTCTTTAAGTTTTATGCCTGCAAACAGGCTTTGAACGATTATGGAAGATCGGCCTGATCACCTTTGCTTTCCAGCCAGACGCGACGATCTGACGCGCGCTTCTTAGCCAGCAACATGTCCATGGTTTCTTCTGTCTTGTTATCACCTTCGATCGACAACTGCACCAGCCGGCGGGTATCCGGGTCCATGGTGGTTTCACGCAGTTGCAAAGGGTTCATTTCGCCCAGGCCTTTGAAGCGTTGCACCATCGGTGTACCCCGCTTTTTCTCTGCGGCAATACGATCCATCACACCATCTTTTTCCGACTCATCGAGGGCGTAAAACACTTCCTTGCCGAGGTCGATACGGTAAAGGGGTGGCATCGCCACATAGATGTGCCCGGCTTCAACCAGGCTACGAAAATGTTTCACAAACAAGGCGCACAACAGCGTTGCAATGTGCAGACCGTCGGAGTCGGCATCTGCCAGAATACATACCTTGTTGTAGCGCAACCCTTGTATATCGTTAGAGCCTGGATCTACACCCAGGGCAATGGCTATATCGTGCACTTCCGACGACGCCAGCACCTGGCTTGAATCAACCTCCCAGGTATTCAGAATTTTGCCACGCAGCGGCAACACAGCTTGAAACTCGCGGTCTCGGGCCTGCTTGGCAGAACCGCCCGCTGAGTCTCCTTCCACCAGAAACAGTTCAGCGCGATCCGCATCCTGGCCGGAACAGTCTGCCAGTTTGCCCGGCAGAGCAGGTCCTGCGGTGATCTTTTTGCGAGCCACCTTTTTTGAAGCCTGCACGCGTTTCTGCGCATTGTTGATGGCAATCTCGGCAATCTGCTCACCCGCTTCAGGATGTTCATTCAGCCACAGACTGAAAGCATCTTTCGCCACACCGGAGATGAACGCAGCAGATTGGCGTGACGACAACTTTTCTTTGGTCTGGCCGGCAAACTGAGGGTCACCCATTTTGGCGGACAAGACATAGCTGCATTGTTCCCAGAGGTCTTCACCGGTGAGTTTCACGCCGCGAGGTAAAAGGTCACGAAACTCACAAAACTCTTTCAGCGCATCGTTAAGCCCTGAGCGCAGGCCGTTAACATGAGTACCGCCTTGGGCTGTGGGAATCAGATTCACATAAGACTCTGTGATGAGCTCGCCACCATCGACCACCCACTTCACGGCAAATTCGACCGCTTCGGAATTTCCCTGGGCGCTGTGCAGAATCGTCTCTGCGGGCACGGTATCTGCACCAGCCAGCGCGTTATCCAGATATCCTTTTAAACCTTCTTCAAAGTACCAGGATTCATTTTCATCCGGTTTACCTTCCTGGGCCAGACTGACTCGCAAACCCGGACAGAGCACCGCCTTGGCCCGCAACAGATGGCGCAAACGTGGCACCGAGATGTTCGGCGAATCAAAATAGCTTGCCTCGGGAATAAACAGAATACGGGTGCCGGTATTACGTTTACCAACGCTATCAACCACTTTGAGTTTGCTGGTCGGCGCACCTTTGGCATAGGTCTGCCGATACAGATTGCCGTCGCGCTTTATTTCGACTTCCAGATGTTCAGACAACGCATTCACAACAGATACGCCAACGCCGTGCAGACCGCCGGAGAAGCTGTAATTTTCGTTATCAAATTTGCCACCCGCATGCAGACGGGTGAGGATCAGCTCAACACCAGATACTTTATGTTCGGGGTGAATGTCGACCGGCATGCCGCGACCATCGTCGATCACTTCTATGCCGCCGTTCTTGTAGAGCGTGACTTCTATCTCGCGAGCATGACCCGCGATGGCTTCATCTACGCTGTTATCAACCACTTCCTGTATCAGGTGGTTGGGCCGAGTGGTATCGGTATACATGCCTGGTCGGCGCCGTACCGGCTCCAAACCAGACAGAACCTGCAGCGATGCTGCAGAATATGCTTTTTCTGCCATGAATCTCTTAGCTATCTAACTGAATGTGTATGGGGAAAGAATCCACTGTAAAAACCTGCGTTTCGATCCGGCCATCGTTTGATAAAGACAACCAACGATAACCCGGAGATGATGTATCCACGGTAAAGGTTGCGCTGCCAGGTGCAAACTGAAAACACGTTGACGGTGTACCAAACACCGGAACCTCGGCGACAGAGTCTGCAACACTTTGATGGGCATGACCAAAAACAACGGCACGCAGTCTGGACTCACCGGCTCGGGCACTTTGCTCGGCGAGCGATGATACCAGTTCGACAGCGTTTTTAATCCTATCCTTATCCAGCCAGGGCGAATTAATCGCAACCACAGGGTGGTGGGTGGCAAGCAGGATATGGTTGCCCCGCGCTTCACGAATCTGCCCACCGGTCTGCAATCGGTCAGCTTCGCGCACCAGCGCCCGCGGCGCATCGTCTTCATGGGAATCCAGGGAGACGATATCCCAGTCCGCCAGCGCCAGAGGTGCCATGGGCAGATCCGCCGCCTGCATCTCACTCAGCACATCATGATTCCCAGGCAGGCATATCAGCGGCGCAGCGGTGAAACGGCGCAGGGTATGCACAAAGCGTTGATAAACGTCGCGCCTGGCATCATGGGCAAGATCACCACTGGCAATCACCGCGGCAGGGGCCTGCTGCGCGCAGGCCTGAGCTAACACCGCCTCCAGCGAAGCCTGGGTATCAACACCCAGCAGGGTTGTGTCAGGCGCCACGAGGTGACAG
>CBDUMB010000062.1:0-10671 GCA_965368205.1 uncultured Pseudomonadaceae bacterium
TGTCTGCACCACCAAATGCTATTATGCGACTGACATTCAGAATTGACCGCGCACGTGCAACATCCGCAGCTGGAACAAGCGCTATGTCGTTGGATTCATCAACACCACCCTCCAGACTGTCTATCAACTTTGCCGATATGCCACTGGCACACAAACCATCGTAAAGTCGTGCGGCTTCCTGAGCCTGTTGCCCACAATACACGGGTATCATCAGACACTGTCTCCAACACGGCCCAGCCCATGTTTGCGCATTTTCTCGACCAATGTGGTGCGACGTATATGCAGTCGATCCGCAGCTCTGGCAACCACCTCATTGGTGTCTTCCAGAGCCTGCTCGATCAAGCTTTTTTCCAAACGTGCCAGATAGTCTTTCAGGTCGATGCCGTTGACGGGCAGCAGCACCTCGTTGTCGTCTGGCAGGTTACCCGCTACCGGTAGCGGCGACTTCATCGTCTTGGCAGGTAACGATTCTGTATATTTTTTGGGCAGGTCCTGAGATCTGACCAGCGCGTGGGGATACTGTATTGCCAGGCGCTGTAGAAGGTTAGCCAGTTCGCGAACATTACCTGGCCAACTGTATTGACCCAGGATCGCAAGCGCATCCACCGACAGACGCACATGCAGCCCCTGCTCGGTCTGAATACGTCCGGTCAGAGCGTTAACCAGTAACGGCAGATCTTCTGCGCGATGACGTAAAGGAGCGAGCTCAATTGGAAAAACGTTTAAGCGGTAAAAAAGATCCTCTCTGAAATCCCCGCTTTCAATCAACGCTTCGAGATTTTTATTGGTTGCTGCAACGATACGCACATCGCTGACACGCGTGTTCACGCCGCCTACCCTTTCAAAACTTTTCTGTTCAATCGCACGCAGCACTTTGACCTGCATAGGAAAAGGCAGGTCGCCAATTTCATCCAGGAAGAGGGTGCCGCCGTGAGCGAGTTCAAACCTGCCGGTCTTCTGAGAAATGGCGCCAGTAAAGGCACCCTTTTCATGACCGAACAGTTCACTCTCTAACAACTCAGCCGGAATTGCACCACAGTTCACAGGTACAAACGGTCCTGATTCGCGTCGCGAACCTGCGTGCAAAGCACGCGCAACCACTTCTTTACCTGTACCAGATTCACCCGTGACAAGAACAGTCACATCTTTACCTGCAGCCGCAGCCATCTGCGCTCGGGTGTCCACTGCTGCGTCACTAACGCCAACAAAACGACTGAAAACAGAGCCGCTTTCCGGATGTCTGAGTTTCTGCGTCAGCAGGCTTTGACATTGTGCCAGAGCTGCCATGATTGAACTCACACGCAAGTCTGCGCAGATACGCGAGCTGCCCGGCGTCGATTGAGCCTGTAAAAAAACATAGACTGGATAATCAGCCGCATGAGTACCATCGCCAAAGACAACATCCGCCTGCAACGGATCAACGACAACCGGTATTTCTGCAAACTGCAGGAGTGTCTGGACTAATTCTGACTGCGTGGCGTCTGTGATGTCTACACCAACGCAGAACCCTGCTTTCGATTGCTCTTGCATAACCAACAAATCCTTCCTCTACATTTCAGTTGTTCCTGCTGGGCCACAACCAAAAAAGATTTTGCGCCTGCCAAACACAATGGCAGACGCTCTACATGAAGGAAGTAAAGTAAGAGAATTGGAATTGGTCAAATTTCCGACGGTCGCGCTGGCAAAAGCGTCAGAAAACAATCACTTAACAGGCGAGGCAGAACGGCAACGTGGTTACCAGAGCCTCAGACCAGAAGAATGCCTGCTAGAAAGCACCCTGCTGCATAGCCTGATACGCCTCGGCACCACCCCGTTGTTGCTGGATCCCTCGCAGCTGGCCAAGGTCTGCAGATTGCAGAGCTTTGACACCCAGCGTCAGAGTTTCAATTCGATCACGAATCGACAGCAATTCGTCTATGTTATTACTCACAAGCAACGGCGTCAGTTGTTGAGCCGCGACATTGGCTGCTTCCAGATCACCTGCAGCAACAGCGGCTTCTATGTCTTTTATGCGGTTAAGCGCTAATTCTAAATGGGTCATGCCAGTCCGTGAGCTTATTGATCGCTAGGGCCGGGATCGATAGCTTTCCACGCAGAACGCAGAGTAGCCAGCAGGTCTCCGACTTCAACAAGTCCTTCAACGTCATTGTCGGCATTGGCACGAAACAAACGTCGCTGCATATAGTCATATAGACTCTCGAGATTCGCTGCTATATCTCAGCCTTTCTCATGATCTAGAGATGCTTGCAGGCCACTGAGGATTTCTACACAGGCGTTAATTGCTTTCGCCTTACCCGCCTGATCGTTTCTCAACATGTATCCCTGCGCCTGCTTTATTCGATCTCTTGCACCGCTAAAAAGCATGTCGATGATCTGGTGAGGAGAAGCTGCCTCGACAGAAGTTTCAACGTCTAATTGATGATATTGCTTAACAGGGCTGTTCACGTTGGTATTCCGATTGTGTTGATAGATTAGTTAACGGCCAAACCCTGATTAACTTTAATTTGATTCGCGCGTGTAGCCAGGCAAGCTCGAAAGTTGCCGATCTAAAAACTGCGAAGTGTTATCTAGGGTGGAGATCAGCGCATCGGCTGCAGCAAACTGAGTCCGCAGACGCGCCTCAAGCAGATCCATACGCTTAGCAAATTCACTTGCTTCATCTTCCACCGCTTCGACCTGGCCTTCCAGAGAATCAAGTTTATTGGCTAACGAGCCACCAAACGTAATGAACTGATCCAGAAAAGAGTCAATCTGATTCATCACGCCACGCACCAGCGTAACGGTACCCCTTTCACCCACTGTTTCACCCTGCACTCTCAGCTGTATGCCTGCAGCCGCGTCAGCTATTTCAGCTGCCGGGCGACCAGCGGTGCCAAGTCCAACCGTTAAACCAAGGTCAGAAACTACACCCGCACTGACGGAGGTGACGTTAACGGTTGATGAAGGGCCCGTGCTGTCTGAGGTAATTTCAAACCGATTGTTGGCGGCATCGTAGGATACAGTGGCGGTCACTTCCCCAGCCTGCAACAAAGCGTCGGCATTGATCTGGCTCGTCATTTCCGCAGCAAGCTCTGCCGGGGTTGCGTATTCACCTGGGGAAAGAACAACATCGCCTGATTGAAAACCGTCTATGTTTACGCGGAAACTTCCATTGCTGCCATCGATAGTCAGCGGACCTGTTTCAAAGGTTGAGAGTGCTGAACCATTATAAGAACCGGACGTAGCAGGTACGGGGCCATTGGGTATCGACAGAAACTGACCAACGCCATTACCCTCAATACCATTAACCGTGCCTTCCACATCGGTACCCACGTTGGCAGTGGCATCAACCACTGATAGACCAAACTGGGCGGCTGTATTTGTATCTACGCTGTCGATGCCGATTGTTGAGCTGCTGCCAAAAGACGTTGAACGAATCTGCAACGCCTGGCTGTCTACGTCATAGCTGACATCAACAGTTGCGCCAGCGGCTCGTAACGCGGCATCCTGATTAATCTGTGTCTGGAGTTCTACTGCAAGTTCAGCGCCGTCTGCATAACTGCCTTGAGCCAGTGTAATGGCACCGCTGCTGACCCCATCCACCGTAACGGTTAAGCTGTCATTGTCATCGTCGATGATGATTGCGCTATCGAGCCCGGCAACACTGGCACCGCTTAACGCGCCTTGAGTAGCCGCCTGCTGGATATCTACAATGTAGCTGCCCGCCTGGGTCGCGGATTGGAATCCGACAAACGCTATCTGGGTATCAGAGCTGCGGCGCTGGTCTGCTAATAAGGCTGAAACATCGGATGGGTTAGCCGCCAGCGTCTGAGCAAACTGATTTGAATCAAACTGCAGCTGAAAGCCCGCGTTCTGATTCGTAGAAATACCCAGGTCCACCAGAGCACGCAGTGAATTGGACTCTACCTCCATGACACTGCGCGACATGAAACGGCGTAACTGCGACATCAAGGTGCGTACAGTTGAATCGCCCGTTAACAGCGCGCCGATGCCTTTTTCTTCATCAAAATCCGTCAGGTCATCGGTCAGCGTTTTTATTGAATTGTAGGCATCAACAAACGCCTGCATCTTCTCGCTGACTGCTTGAGTATCCTGATTAACTGATACTGTAGCGGGCGCCCCGGCGTTGTTGCCAACCGCCGTAAACGTGACACCGGGAATTACCTCGCTAATTGTATTGGTTTCCCTGGAAACCGTAATACCATCGATGACAACAATGGCATCGTCAGCATCAACAGTCTGGGTCATATTAGTGCCCGGTGTATTATTCGCCAGATTGAAATCCAGCGCCGCCAAACCGGCAGGCGTATCTTCAGTAACGGTCAGTTCCATGGATTGATCTTCGCCGGTACGATCAGAAGTCAGTACCAACACAAAACCCTCACCGTCGTTAACAATTGAGGCCACCACACCAAGATCAGCGGCGTTAATTGCATCCCGAACACCACTTACCGTGTTGTTAGAACTATCGATGACGATCTGGCCAGAAGCTCGATCAGGGTTTTCAGTGAAACTGTCGTAACTGCCGTTTACAAACGCAGTTGCACCAAATCTGACGTCTATAGTGCCACTGCCAATCACACTGTCTATGGAGTCATATCGCCCGGTGGTAAGCGTGTGCGCTCGAGCTGTGGCCAACACTTCAACAGTATGAATACCTGGCTTCGCCGTCGCAGTGGCGCTTGCTGTAATCGCGTTTTCATTGCTGGAGGTAACGACATTGGTTAACAGCGATGTTGAACTGCCCAAATCGCGGACCGCTGCAGACAGACCATCAATGCCGCTGCGAACAGCGCCGAAGGCAGAAATTTTAGCTTCATACTCTGCGCGCTTTGCATCCAGACGGAGGTCTGTACCTTCCCTTTCAGCAGCGATGATATCTTCGACCAGGTCGGAGGTCAGGAGTCCTGAACCCACACCCAATGATTGTATTGAAGCCATAAGTATTATTAGAACACCCTGACAGGCTAATAGCCTGTCAGGGATATCTCTAGATCCTCGTGTTGATCAAACCCAAACTCGCTTCGACACTGTTACCAGCTGTCTGAAGCTGTTCCATCTCTTCGACCCGTTTCATCTCATTGATGGCATTCAAATTCCGTGCCAGCCGCAGGGCGGTCTCGTTAGGAATTTGCCGGATCACTTCCTGAGTGGTTCGATCCACTACGCGAACAATTGTGCGATCAAGGTCTTCGTCCATTGAAAACGTTAGATCGCGCTGAAAAGACTGAGCATACTCGTTGAGCTGCTCAACAGCCTTCTCCACACGTGCGGTGCGCTGTTCCGTCACTTTGACCATCTGTTGAGATGTATCAGGTGCTTCCAAGCGCTCAGTTGGCGGCATCTTCTTGCCGCTTTCTGACTCTGACTTTGCCGGTCCTTTGCTTCCGCCAGTGTTCGTAACGATTTTATCCGTCACAACAGCACGCGTATTTTCAACGGTGTTTATGTTGCTCATTACGGTAACCTCGCTCGCTTATTCAGGTTCGGAACGGTTGCTTATTTATCAATCCAACCGTTCCGTTCCTGATTGTTAGCCTATCGCTTACTGAAGCAGTGACAACGCTAACTGGGGCTGAGCGTTGGCCTGCGCCAGGATTGACACACCAGCCTGCTGCAGTACCTGAGTACGCGACAGTTCGGCGGTTTCTTTGGCGAAGTCAGCATCCAGAATCCGTGATCGCGCAGCGGTCAGGTTCTCAACGTTGATGGCCAGGCTTGTGATGGTGGAATCCAGACGGTTCTGGATAGCACCTAAGTTTGCCCGCTCACGGTTAACGCCGTCGAGCGCGTTATCGATCGCGGATAAAGCTTTTTCAGCGCCCTCAACCGTGGAGATATCCACTTCGGTCAGGAACTGGCCATCGCTGGCACCACCAAAAGTACCCTGCTCAAGACCTACGTTCGTTACACCTGCATCACCGTTGGTTGTGCCACTGCTGACTTCGAAGCTGCTGGCAGATTCGAGCGTGACAGTACTTGTTACACCTTCACCCGCACCGATACCGTCTACAGCTTCGTTCAAGCCGATGTCAGTACCTAGACCAGCTGATGCAACCTGCACACTGATGTTACGACCATCAGAAGCCGTCAGCGTCAAAGTAGTACCATTATCGCTTGCAACAACCCCGGTACGACCAGAGATTGCGTTGATTGCATCGATGGCCAGCGTACGGTTGGTTTCGCCATCCGTCGTGGTTGTGATTGAAGTCGTGGCAATACCGTTCACGGTGATTGCACCGGCCACTGCACCAGCAGTAGTTTGTGTTGTGCCACCAACAAGAACCGTTTCATTGACTCGCGCAGATACGCCAGACTGATCGCTGACCGCATTGATAGCAGCAGCAACCGAAATACCAGAAGCCGCATTGTCAGTACTTGAGGCTGTATCGCTGGTTGCCTGAGATGCACCAACAGAGACACCGTTGATGACCAGGTCACCCGCTACCAGCGCGTTTAACGTAGCACCCGCTTGCGCAGAGCTGGTCACACCAGCAGTTGTGCCACCAAACGTTCCAGCGCTAAGGCCTGCGTTAGATACGTTACCTGTAGCTGAACCGTCACCACCACTGATGGTGATGTCACTGCCATCATCTGATATCAGCGTATAGCCACCTTCGTAAGTACCCGCAGCAGCCACACCGGTTGATGCAGACGTTACCGTACCGAAGGCAACAGTGATGTTGCGACCGTCTTCAGCAACCAGGTTAACACCAGCATTGTCAGATCCGGTATCTACCGCGGTGACACCTGTTTGGTCACTGGCGGAGTTAATGGCGGTTATCACTGCAGAACGTGTTGTTGCACCGTCAGCGGTTGTGCTGACTGCAATCGAAACACCGTTAACGGTTATTGTTCCGGTCGCAGCTGCAGCAGTGATTGCTGCACCCGCAGCAACGTTTGCATTCACTTCAGCACGAACACCTGTTTCAGAGGTTGAACGGTTGATTGTGGCTACTTTAGAGATCGCTGACGCATCCGCGTTGGCAGACGATGCTGTGTCATCAGATGCAGACGATGGCCCAATGGCTACGCCGTTGATTGACAGGTCACCGTTAGCTATCGCGTTGGCGTTGCCCACAGCGCTGATACCTGCACCAATACCGCCACCCAGGGTGGAGGTGCTGACTTCAGCAATTGAGAAAGCGACAGTTTCACCAACGTTGGTGCCAATCTGAACGCTGGACTCAAAACTACCGTCAAGCAGTTTACGGCCATTAAAGTTGGTCTGGTCACTGACACGTCCCAGTTCAGCAATCAGCTGGCTGGCTTCCGCGTTCAATGCCTGGCGATCTGAGTCACTGTTAGTGGCGTTAGCCGACTGCAGTGCCAGTTCACGTATACGCTGTAAAGATTCCGTCATGGCGCCAAGGGCACCTTCCGCGGTTTGTGCCAGCGAGATACCGTCATTGGCATTTCGAATGGCGACACCGAGACCACGTACCTGTGCTGTGAAGCGGGTACTGATTGCGAGGCCGGCAGCATCGTCTCTAGCGCTGTTGATACGCAGACCAGAAGACAGTCGGTTCAAGGCTGACAAGCCTTCCGATTGTGTGCGGTCCAAGTTTCGCTGCGCCGTGAGGGAGCTGAGGTTGGTATTAATTACCTGAGGCATTTTATTGCTACTCCGTTTGCTTTTTCAGACATCCCTTCCAAGCTTTAGCGAACCATGGAAAGGGGTTCTCACATTACGTAGCGGCAAACCCTGGAGAAACTTTAGCGAAGTAGATCACATTTTGAGGCGGATCCTGGCAATACTGCCAGGCGCAATTATCTAGAGGCGATTAAAGAGCGACAGGTTATTGATACGAACAAAACTCTGTTGCGCAGCTTCCAACACAAACGACTGATAGGCCAGGTCGCTGATCGCCTTTGCAAAGTCTAGATCTTCTATGGAAGATCGTACTGTTTGAAGCTGCAAAGAGACATCTTCATGCAGATTTTTTGCAGCCGTTAACGAATTGAATCGTGCGCCGATATCTGCCCGCGCCTCGAGCATCACATCTGTCGCACCCTCTAAGCCGGCGATTGTCGTATCGATGAGATTTCGAAACGCTTCCGGGTCAGTTGCCGCATCCACCTGGACCAGCCCGTCCGCTATGCCTTTTACTGTTTGGAAAAGACTTTGCTGACGGGTTGTCTCAATAATGAACTGATCACCTTCCACCGGCGTCCCCTGGATGGCGAATGCAACACCTGATACAGAAAGCTCAACACTGGCATCGAATGGTACGTTAACCAGACCCTCTAATGGGCGCTGGTCGCTCTGTCGCTTAACAGTATAGTTGGCTACCCCACCCGCATCTGCAGGGGAGTTGAACTCAATCACGACTTTGTCGGGATAAAGCGTCTCTGCGAGGTTACGGTCCACAACCCTCACATCAGTGATACCGGCTGTTTCACTGGACACGCTGGCTACACCTGCGCCGACAGCATCTATCGGCACCTGCATGAAGAGCTTTTCGCCCGAGTCGTTGATCGCGACAAACTGACCCCGATCAATCTGTACCTTACGTTGGCCAGCATCGCCCTGATAAACTACTTCATTGCCATTCGACGAGAACGGCTCTACCGCACCCTTAAAACCGCTGAAGAGATATTGACCGCTGGAATTACGAGAATTTGCCAGAGACATGAGCTCATCAAATCTCGCGCTGATTTCAGCAGCGATGTAAGCGCGGTCCTGCTGGGTTTGTACACCCGAACCTGCTTGCAGCGTTAACTCCTGCACCCGCTGGATCAACTCAGTAACCTGAGCAAGGGTAGATTCTTCCAGTGACAGCTGCACGTCGGCGGCGTCAGTATTGCGCACAAATTGATCCCTGGCACCCAGCTCCTGCTTGATGCCGATCACACGGGCTGCACCAACAGGATCATCACCTGGTCGCACCAGCTTTTTGCCTTCACCGATCTGTTGCTGTGTCAGCGCCGTCTGGGCACCCAATGTCTGCAGCTGTTCGGAAGCCTGAGTATGTATTTGAAAAGAAGAAACACGCATAACTAAGCCTAGCTCACCGCGTTAAGACGAATGTTAAAAATATCTCTGGCAACCGAGATGATCTGCGATGATGCGTTGTAGGCCTGCTCATAACGCAACAGGTTGGCCGCCTCTTCATCCAGATTGACACCAGACACAGACTCACGAAACGCTTCAGATTGGGACAATAAAGCCGTGGCTGCGTCTCTGTTAATACTTGCCTGGTTCGAAGCAATACCAACCTTCTGCACCACAGAGGCAAAAGTACCACCAAAAGATCTGCCCGGGTCACCCACCAGATTACGATCGCTCAGGCCAGCCAATGCCAGACCATTACGATTATCGCCCAGACCACCGTTGTTGAAGTCAGCATAGAACCGGTCACCTGCTTCAACAGTACCGGTTAAAACAAGATCAAAACCCAGATCCGCGCGTTGCTGCACAGGGTTTGCGGCAAACAGCCCGGCAAACTGCGTCGACATGGTCACTCCCGGGTCAAGCAAGGTAGTTACCTGACCGCCAACGGTGACGGATCTATAAGTGCCTGAAACGCTACCTGAAAGTGCAACAGTGTCATCTTTACTGTTTGTCACCAGCACTGATTCGTTAGGGTCACCCTGAAAATGAACCGATAGATCCGCTCCCCGGGTGTCAGTCAGCGTGAGTGTTTGGCCGTCAGATTTTGCCATGATGCCTGCTGACTGCAGCGATACATCGCTTGCCATCTGATCCGCCAGATCAGCAAGGCTGTCAAAACCCGTAAAACTGATCCCGTTAACAGCAATCTCGACGGGCACCCCGGAGTCGAAATTCACCAACTGACTGAGCGTGAGTTCTGTCTGAGCGGAGGCATAAACGCCAGGTACACCATTGAGCTGCGCTGCAATTTCAGCAGCGCTTGCACCCGCATTCACCGGCAAATTGGACAGCCGATCTCCTGCTCCGGAAATCGTAATCAAACCCCCGGGGTAGTTATTGCCAGCGGCATCGAGATCAGTTACCAGTTCAGCCACTGCCGGAAGTGCTGAAACGTTAGGGCCGGACATCTGCACCACAGTAGTACCCGGATCTACTGGCAGAAGCTGGTTCTGTCCGCCTGGAACGAACTGAAGAATACCCAGATCAGGCTGCAGCGGCACAGGGTTGCCAGGATCGGAATTATCCAGCACCCGATACTGGGTGTCGGACAGAAAATCAATGAGCAGCGGCGGGACCATCTCGCCATCATTGGCGAATATGGGATGAGCAGGATCTGTGATACCTGCAACACTGACAAACCCGCTCCCGCCGTTTGTTGGATCTTCCGCCAACTGCACCGGGGACCCTAACGCAAGGGCTTTGGGGTCATCCAAAACTACTTCCAGCTGACTGCCAAAATCTGCATAAGGACGCAGTAACATTGCATCACCGGGACGAAAATCTCCGGCTGTAAACTCTACACGTAGACCATCAAACTCAACGCTGTGAGGGGTAACAAATGGTGTACCCCGCTGCACAACTTCACCATCAGAGCGCCTGGTGATGGTGTAGGCGCCATCACTGGTTTCTGAAAAGCGAACTTCGTAGTCTGATGCCACACTGCCAAAAGGATCTTCGATATACACACTGATCCGACCTGGGTTTGCAGTCGGCCCGAGCGCCCCTGAATTACCCAGATAAGAAACACGTTGGGAGACAAGTGCGGGATCATTAAC
>CBDUMB010000063.1:0-10656 GCA_965368205.1 uncultured Pseudomonadaceae bacterium
GCTCCGGCCATTGCACGGGTTTTTCGAGCCGCGATTATCGAAATTGCGCCCACTGATTATCAACCGGCACAGGTTGAGGCATGGCTGGCCAATGCACCTACCATTGAGCAGTTCGCCGCGATGAATGCAGATGGACGACTGACCTTGGTGGCCGAGGATGGTGAAGATGAGGTGATGGCGTTCATTGATCTTGAACCCGATGGTCATATTGACATGTTGTATGCCTTACCGGCTGTAGCTGGTACTGGAATCGCGGTGAGTCTCTATGACCAGATAGAAGCACAAGCTCGGCAGCAGCAGTTGACGCTGCTTTTTACAGAGGCAAGCGAAGCCGCGCGCAGATTCTTTCTGCGCCGTGGTTTTGTCGAGAAATATCGGCGTGACTTAGAAGTGGGCGGGGTGGCTATCCATAACTATGCCATGGAAAAAGTGCTTCTATGAAAGATGGGGGTCATGCCTGTAAACGCGAAATACCCTTGATCAAACAACGTTCACCATCTGCGGTTATGTAGTCAAAGCCTGCGTACACCGTGTCACCGGATGCGCTGATACCCAGCTTGGCGGCGACCGCCAGTTTCGGACACATATGAGTCAGCGTTAAGAGATAGCGTTGCTGAGTATTCAGGGTGACAACCACGTGCTGATAATCCAGCACCTCCCAGGTACTGCCCGAAGAGACCGCCGAGATACTGTCTACACGCACACCCTGATGGGGTAACGCTGCAGCATTAGTTGTGAATAGCAGGGCCACAATCACAAAAAATAGGGCGGATATCGTTTTTTGGGCTGGGTAGTTCATGGCTATTCCTGGCGGTTGTCCACAAGCGGCAGACGTACAGTTACACCCAGCATCGCTGTGACTGCCTGAACCTAAACTGAACAAACAAAGCTGCTAGACTAGCGCCCGTTATACACAAATTTCGTGGTAGATACCGTTGATGAAATTCAGCAATCGTCAAACAATTATACTTTGCCTGACCCTATGTGGCCTGTGTTCTCAGGTATCTTTCGCGTCGACTGAAGTCGAAGACAAGGTCATGGCTGAAGCCGAGGCGAGTATCGCCCTGGCGGATAAAATCTGGAACCTGGCTGAGCTGGGGTATCAGGAGCAGAACAGCAGTCAAGCCTTGCAGGGCTACCTTGAACAGGCGGGCTTTAGCCTGTCTGCTGGGGTTGCTGAAATACCCACTGCATTTGTCGCCAGCTTCGGTAGCGGCGGGCCAACCATTGGTATTCTGGCGGAATTTGATGCCCTGCCTGGTCTTAGTCAGGCTGCGCAGCCGTCAAGGTCACCGCTTCAAGAAGGCGGGGCGGGTCATGCCTGTGGACATCATCTCTTTGGTGCCGCGTCAGCCAGCGCGGGTGTTGCGATTGCGCAATGGCTGGAAGCCGAGGGTCAGCCTGGCACGATAAAAGTGTTTGGTACGCCAGCCGAAGAAGGTGGGTCGGGTAAAGTTTATCTGGCGCGAGCAGGTTTGTTTGATGATGTGGATATTATGCTGCATTGGCATCCGGGTAGCGCCAACTCTGCCGCACCGTATTCAACCACGTCGAATAAAAGTGGCCGTTTTACTTTCAGCGGTCGCGCAGCGCACGCGGCTTCCGCGCCAGATAAAGGTCGTTCTGCCCTGGACGGTGTTGAGGCCATGAATTTCATGGTCAATATGATGCGAGAGCATGTTCCGCAGACTTCCCGTATCCACTACGTCATCACCGATGGTGGCGATGCACCCAATATTGTTCCAGAAAGGGCGCAGGTTTATTACTACGTTCGTCACCCGGACCCCGTCAAAGTGGTTGAGTTGTTCAACCGGGTTGTGAAAGCAGCAGACGCCGCCGCAATGGGCACTGAAACTGAGGTGGATGTAGAGGTGATGCACGGCAACTATCCGGTGCTGCCAAATTACACGCTGGCGAAGCTGGTGGATGACAATCTCCGCCAGATGGGTGGCATCAGCTATTCCCCGGCGGAGCAGAAATTTGCTGAAGAGATTTACGCTACTTTAATGAATCCCACGTTACCGCTGGGTTCTGAAATTCAGATACAGGCTTTTCAGTTGCGTCAGAGCATGGGCTCCACCGACGTCGGTGATGTGAGCTGGCTGGTGCCAACGGTTGGTTTCAATACGGCAACCTGGGTGCCGGGTACACCCGCGCACAGCTGGCAGGCGGTAGCAGCCGGTGGTATGAGCATCGGGCACAAAGGTATGTTACTGGCGTCACGGCTGCTGGCTAAGACCGCTGTCGATCTGATGCAGGATCCTCAAGCTATTGCCGCCGCTCGTGCTGAGTTTCTGCTTGCCAGGGGTGAGGGTTTTGTTTACGAAGCCTTGTTAGGGGATCGTGAGCCGCCATTGGACTACCGTCGCTAGGAGGCGAACTGCAATGAACGTGGGTATTCTGCACCCGGGTGATATGGGTGTAACCGTAGGCTTGTGTTTGCAGCGCAACGGGCATGGCGTTGCCTGGCTGAATGTTGACCGTAGCGAGGCAACGCAGGCGCGCGCTGAAGGATTCACCGCGTTTGATAGTTTGAAGACGCTGTGTGAATACGCTGATGTGCTGATATCGGTGTGTCCGCCTGATGCCGCCTGTACCGTTGCTCAGAGCGTGCATCGGGAAAGTTTCACGGGTATTTTTGTTGACGCCAACGCCATAGCGCCGTCCACTGCGGAAAAGATTGCTGACCTTTTTGCAGGCCGGTTTGTTGACGGTGGCATTATTGGTCCACCGGCTCGTCAGCCAGGCTCGACACGTTTATATCTCTGCGGCGAACGTGCGCCGTCTGTGGCCGCCATGTTCGACGGATCTGATCTGCAGGCGATTGTCATGCAGGGAAATACCAGCGCGGCGTCTGCATTAAAAATGGCTTATGCCGCTTACACAAAAGGGTCAAGTGCACTTTTACTGGCGGTTAATGCCTTAGCTGAGGCGGCTGGAGTAACGGAGACGTTGCAGCAGGAATGGCAGCTGTCACAACCCGGCCTGGCTGATCGCAGTGAAAAAACTGCTCTGGCCACATCCAGAAAAGCCTGGCGTTTTGCAGGCGAAATGCGTGAGATTGCGAAGACCTTTGAGGAGCACAATCTACCCGGGCAATTTCATATTGGCGCGGCACAACTTTATGAGTTAATGGCACAACTGAAGGCCCTGCCACCCGCCCATTTGTCTGAGGTAGTGCAGGTTCTTCTACAGATATCGGCTGAGACTGTGCCTGATGTTGGATCTGACTCACCCCGTGGCTGATCAGCAACCGCTGCTCGCCGAGGCCGCAGACATCCACCAGTGGCTTGAACAGGACAGCAATACCGCTGATCTTGAGCGTCTCAAGCGTGATCGATCAATTGGTCAGCAACAACCTGATGCTGATCCTGTGCGTAGAGTTCTGCTGTGGTGGCAGGCGATTGAGCGACCTGCAAATTCGGGTCTCGGTCAGCGTGTGCTGCAGGTTCGCCGCAATCTGTCCTGGCTGCTGCTGGGTATCGGGTTGTTGGTTGGCGTGGGGGTGAGCAGCCTGGCGCTGACCTTCGAAGGTGAGTACCCCATCAATCTGCTGGCGCTTCTGGGTGTGCTGTTGCTGCTTCCATTACTGCTTCTGTTACTCACGCTGATGTTCTGTTTCCTGCAGGCTTTTGGCCTGAATGCCATGTCCTTGTTACCCCATTGGATGAGTCCCGGCCGCTGGACGCTGGATCTGTTTGAACGTTATGTCGGTCTGCAATTCAGTGGCAACTATGGACAAGGTGATGCCCGCAGCAGGCTCGGCTTCTGGCAGGTTGTGGTCTTTTCGCAGTGGTTCGGGGTCGGCTTCTATGTTGGTTCGGTGTTGGCGTTAGCGGTGCTTGTCTCTGTCAGCGACCTGGCATTTGGCTGGAGCACAACTCTGGCGGTAGAGCCCACCTCTATATACAGCCTGTTTAACGCGGTAGCAGTGCCCTGGGCCAGCTTCTGGCCTGCTGCTGCGCCGGATGCTGAGCTGGTTGAAGCCTCACGGATATTTCGATTGGCTGCCCCCAGCGGCGTTGAACAGGTTGCCCGCCTTGGTATCTGGTGGAAATATGTGTTTATGAGCTTGTTGGTATGGGGATTAATGCCTCGCTTATTGCTTTTACTGCTTGGGAGCTGGCGGTTTCATCGAGCAACCCGTACTTATCTGCTGGAACATTCGGAAGTGACTGCGTTAATCGATCGATTGGTCTCACCGCTGATTGATTTAGGTGAGCATCAGGAACAGGCAGATCGCTCCGAGTTGTTTCCCGAAGTAGACGTACAGGAGTTCAAAAGGCCAGAGGGCGGGCAGGTTGCTCTGGCTTTTGATGATGCCTACATTCTCGTCTGGAACGGTGCAGTGCCAGAATCTGCGCTTCGCTCTGACGATGTTGGTTGGTTATCCGCCTTATCCACAAACGAAGCTATGGATAACACACTTAGGCAGGTACCCGGGCCTTACCAGAAAGTGGTTGTGCTGACAAAAAGCTGGGAACCACCCTTATTGGAATTCCTCGACTTTCTGGCAGCTCTGCGCAAACAGGTGAACAAAACCTGCTCGATAGCAGTGGTGCCAGTAGGTCTTGAAGCTGCACCTGCCAACGCAGAAGACATCGCTGTGTGGGCTAGAACCGTCGCCGGTCTGAAAGACGCACGCACTTACGTCATGAGTTACGGTGGAGTTTCTGATGCCTGAGTTTGCAGTTGTCGGCCACCCCAATAAAGGCAAGAGTTCAATTGTTGCCACATTGGCGGAAAATGAAGATATCGCCATCAGCTCCCGCCCGGGCACAACAAGTAAGTCGACACGATTTGACTTCAGTGTTGATGGCAATGTGCTGTATACACTTGTCGACACGCCTGGTTTTCAGCGAGCAACCGGCGTGCTGCAATGGCTTGAGGCGCATGTGGAAGACGCCAGCAATCGGGTGGATGTGGTGCGGGCGTTTGTAGATCAACACCAGGACGATGATAGATTTCAGGACGAATGTGAGCTTCTGCGGCCGATTCTGGACGGTGCGGGGATCTTATATGTTGTTGATGGCTCGAAACCTTACGGACCCGAGTATGAAATTGAAATGCAGATTCTGCAGTGGACGGGCCAGCCGCGTATGGCCTTGATAAACCTGATAGGGGCAGGTGACTATCAGGATCAGTGGCGTCGTGCGTTAGATCAGTATTTTTCTATTGTGCGTGTGTTTAATGCCATGTTTGCGGACTTTGATACGCGGACCAATCTATTACGTGCATTTGCGGAGCTCAATGAAGACTGGCGCGGTGACATGGAAGCCGCTATTGCTGCGCTGCAATCCGAACGTAGCCGCCGTCTGCACCGCAGCGCTATAGAAGTTGCAGATGCGTTGATAGATTGCCTCAGTTATACCGGGCAGCAGTTTGTCGAGGAGGGTGGCGCTACCGATGGTGTTGCGCAGTCGCTGCGTAACGCATTGTTACAACGCATTCGCGAACGCGAGCAACGGGTGCGCCAGCAGGTGCAAAGTATTTACCGCCATGATCGCATGCGCGCTGATGAAACTGATCTGGTGCTGTTGGATATAGACCTGTTCAGTGAAGAAGGCTGGGCTTTGTTCGGCCTGTCGAGAACGCAATTGCTGATCACTGGTGCCATGACCGGTGCCGTTGCGGGCTTTGGTATAGATGCACTGCTTGGTGGCGCTTCCCTGTTGTTGGGTACCGCTGTAGGTGCTGCAGTGGGCGGCCTTGGCAGCTGGTTTGCATCGGATGAAATTGCAAAAACCAAAGTGCTCGGGCAGCAGCTGGGCGGCAAGCTGGTGCAGGTTGGCCCGATACAGGCGGCCAATTTTCCCTGGGTATTTTTGGGCCGTGCATGGCTGCATCATGATCTGGTTCGTGAGCGTAATCATGCGCTGCGCAGTGTCATGTCTGCGCAGATGCAGGACCAGGAAAACGTGATGGATCAGATCCCAGAGGACCTTCGGCGCAGGTTAGCCCAGGCGATGGGCTCGATTCGTAAAGAAGGCGCCTCCAGCAGGACCCGCAGTCAGATGCAGGCCTGTGTGGAGGCGTTGTTTCAGCTCAAATCAGGATCAGAGCTGGCTGGCAACAAACGGCCAGTTGATCAGGCCCCACCAACCTTCTAAGTAGGTTGCCCGGGCGTTGCGATGGTCAATGTAGTACGCGTGCTCCCAGACGTCACAGGTCAGTAAGGGTTGTGCACCATGTGCCAGAGGGGTGTCCGCGTTGCTGGTATTCACAATTTCCAGATCACCGTTGTCACCGGCAATCAGCCAGGTCCACCCGGATCCAAAGTTGCCTGTTGCAGCGGCAATGAACTGCTCTTTGAGCTTATCTACGGAACCAAAACTTTTATTGATTGCGTCTAGCAGTGGTCCTTGCTCAAGTGCGGCACCGCCGGGTGTCATGCAATGCCAGTAGAAAGTATGGTTCCAGACTTGCGCAGCGTTGTTAAACAGGCTGCCTTCGCTGGCGACAATAATTTCTTCCAAAGACGCATCGGCATGGTCTGTATCGGCAATCAGCTTGTTGAGATTATTGACGTATGCCTGGTGGTGTTTACCGTAGTGGTAGGCGATGGTTTCAGCGGTGATAACGGGTGCAAGAGCATCGTCGGCATAAGGCAGAGCGGGCAGTTCAAAAGACATGTCTGTAATGTTTTCCTGAGGTGATTAAAAAACCGCAGTCTAACGTATAGAACATCAAATTCCTGTGATGACGCTAACGCGGTTTTCAACGCTCTGTTGTAAATTGTCCTGGCACGTAAATCCGGATATTGTGTTTCCAGGCTGTGGAGGGCTTGGCATGAAAACAGGGTCGGGACGGTTGTGCTGCAGGAGGTTGCGGAGCATTGCGCTGCTTGGGTTTTGTTTTATCACCTGTAGTGTTTATGGTTTGCCCGCGCTTGAAGGCAGTTGGGAAGGGCGCATTGCACTGCCGAACCAGCCTCTTGATATCGAAGTTGTCCTGCATGGCGAAAACGAGCAGCTGTCCGGTACGATCAGTATTCCAGCGCAAGGCGCTAAAAACCTCCGCTTAAAAGATCTGCTGCTGTCTACCGCTAACGGCCTGACATCCCTGGCTTTTGTGATTGAAGGCGTGCCGGGCAATCCATCTTTCCTGGGTGAACTGGCGCTGACGGAGGACGGTAAACAGATATCTTCTGTATCTGGCCTGTTCAGCCAGAGTGGTGGCACTTTTGCTTTTGATCTCATGCCTGCAGATCCAATTGGAGCAGCCCTGGAAGCCTTGGACGGGCTGGCGGAAATGGCTGAGCAGGCCCTTCTGGACTTTCAGGCGCCGGGCGCTGGGATTGGCATTGTGCACAAGGGCGTGTTGATTTATGCACGTGGTTTCGGCTTGCGTGATGTTGAAAATAATCTGCCGATGACGCCGGATTCATTGTTTGCGATCGGCTCAACCACTAAAGCGATGACCACTACGGTACTGGGCATGCTGGTTGAGGATGGACAGCTGTCCTGGGATGATGCGGTACGGGATCACCTGCCGCAGTTCAAGCTTGCTGATGAGGCAGTTGCTGCCCAGACGACTGTTAGAGATCTTGTCACGCATAGAACTGGCATGCCTCGACACGATCTGATGTGGTACAACAACACCTCTACGTCGCGCAAGGAAGCCTTAAGCCGACTTGAGTATCTGCCGCTGACGGCTGGGCTACGCAGCCGTTTCCAGTACAACAATCTGATGTATATGACCGCCGGGATGCTGGCCGCGTCAGTGGCTGGCCAGCCAAGCTGGGAAGAGCTTATGCGGGCCCGCCTGTTAGGTCCGCTGAATATGCATCGATCCAATTTTTCCATTGCGCAGTCGCAAACCGATGATAATTTCGCGCGACCTTATTTTATTGATGACGGCGAGGTCAGTGAAATTCCTTTTCGTTCGCTGGATCTCATTGGCCCCGCAGGCTCAGTTAATTCTTCTATTAATGAAATGGCCAACTGGCTGAAGTTGAACCTGGCTGAAGGTCGGTTTGATGGACATCCGCTGGTGAGTGCTACGACATTGCGGGAGATCCGTGGCTACCACATGCCTATGGGTGTGGAATCTTCCGGTCAGGAATTTTCGCCACCTGTTTATGGTATGGGGTGGATGGTGGGTACCTACCAGGGGAAAAAACATGTGCATCACAGTGGTGGCATTGATGGTTTCATCACCAATGTCATGTTGTTTCCGCAACAGGATCTGGGTGTGGTTGCCTTCGCGAACGCAAACACCGAGCTGCCTCAATGGCTCAGCCTTACCGCTGTAGACATGCTGCTTGGACATCCGCAGAAGGATTGGCTGGCGCAGGCGCTGGCACGTAAGAAAAACGCTGAGATGCCGAATCCTTCTGAGCGCGATGATCCCCGGCGTAAGCTGAATACCAGACCTACACATAAGCTCGCGGCTTACGGCGGTGACTATATTCAGCCGGGTTACGGTCAGCTGCAGATACAGTTGGCTGGCAGACAGCTGCAGCTCAGCTACAACAATATGCTGGTGCCGCTAAGCCATTGGCATTATGACGTCTGGAAGACCTCTGGCGACTCGAAAGATGCTGCCATGCGTAACCACCTGGTGCAGTTTCATCAAAATCTGAGTGGCGATATCGCCCGGGTGTCGATTCGATTAGAACCCACTGCCGACGCCATTGTGTTTGATAAGCAGGTTGATGCGCAGATGACGGATCCTGCATGGTTGGCACAATGGGTGGGTGACTACACCACACCGCTGGCGGTGCTTTCAGTTGTACAGAAAGGCTCTGCACTGCACGTTGTTGTGCCGGGACAGCCTACCTTTGAACTGGTGCCTGAGCTGGGTGGGCGTTTTCACTTCGACAGTGTGCCAGATGTGGTTGTGGAGTTTGATGCGGACAATAACTCTATGCTGTTGATGCAGCCCGCCAGCACCATGGTGGCTAAAAAACTTTAGTGGCAGGCTGAGGTGGCCAAAGCCGGTCGCCCTGGGTCAGGTCATACCGCCGCTACCGTCATGCAGCGTGCCAAGCAGGTGAGATACGTCGTTGAAGCGCCGCACTACGATCTGGTCGTCCACCAGCACAATATGGCTGATCGAGCCATTGTCCGCCCCCTGAAAGGCAAACGCCCGGGCACCGCTGGCATGAGCCAGAATATGGGCAACAATACCGCCGTGCACAACAGCGACTACCAGCTGATCCGGATGAGCCGCTTTGATACGTGCCAGCCCGGCAGACACCCGTTTGTTAACGGCATCCCAACCCTCAGCACCAGGAATAACGTCCCAGCGCTGCTGGATTCGCATCTGGTGATAAATCGGGTCTTCCTGGGCAGCCTTCATGCGCAGTAAGCCACCTTCCCATTCGCCCAGGTGCACTTCACGCAGGTCTGGTTCAACAATAGGCTTCATATTGAGGTGTTCACATAGCGGCTGCGCCGTTTCATAGGTGCGGCGCAGGTTGGTCACGTAAATGGCTTCGATGGGTTCACTCTTGAGGCGTTCGCCAACGCGACGGGCTTGTTCCCAGCCGTTCGGGTGAAGTTCCGGGTCGCCCTGGCCGTCAACCAGAGGGAATGGATTGTCCTCCGATGCGGCTCTGGATTCGCCATGGCGTACTAACAATATCTCTGTAGCGCCAGGTGGGCGCTTGAATGAATGCTGTCGATATTCCTGTGCCATGGGCGGGTGCTATTCTCCGTCTTGAGGAGTACTGTTGGTATCGGCGTTGCACGACCATCCCAGGTCCTGCAGTTTGGCGATGAATTTCTCAGCTTGAGCTTCACAGAAGCCTATCTGATTTTCTGCCCGCCAGAGTGTCATGGATTGATTCTCTGCAGGTTTTTCGTAACGGACTTCGCAGGGTAAAACCTGCCCCTGCTCTGGATAAACCACGTTAACGCTGCGTAACAAGCCATCATTTGTGCATTGGGTTTGTGCATGGCCCGTTGTCGCGGCGAGTAAAACAAGTGCAGAAAGTATCATTCTGTAACAGCTTGGCAATGCGGGTCCCTCTAGGGTCGGTACCAGAAATTTGGAGCCTGCGGGCGGGATGCCGCGCGCGCCAGTTTTGCCCAGCGACACAGGTATGATCGAGTCTGTCGTGGGTCAATGATCTCTTCGATTTCGAAAAATTCGGCTGAGCGGTAAGGGGATCTCAGTCGGTTGAGACGATCTTTGATTTTTGCCAGATGTGCATCATAGTCAGCGGCTTCGGCCAGTTCAGCTTTGTATGCCACCTCGATGCCGCCTTCAATCGGTAAAGAGCCCCAATCACCAGATGGCCAGGCAGCGCGGAAATGATGGCTGCCGGGTTTATGGTTTGCAGCGCCGGCAACGCCAAACGCTTTGCGAATAACGATACAGCAGAAGGGCACATTGCTTTGCCCCAAGGCTGCCAGTGCAGCGGAGCCATGGCGGATGGTGGCTTCTTCTTCGGACTGCTTGCCGATCAGAAAACCCGGACAATCTTCCAGATGGATCAGTGGCAGGTGGAATGTTGATGCCAGATCGCAAAAGCGAATCAGCTTGCGGGATGCGTCTGCTGTCCAGGCGCCACCGTAAACCCGTGGGTTTTCCGCAAAGATGGCCACCGGAATGCCGTTCAGCCTGGCCAGACCGGTGATCAGTGAGCGTCCCCATTTGCGTCCAATTTCGAAAAATGAACCTTTGTCGCAAACAGACTCGAGCACGTCG
>CBDUMB010000064.1:0-10648 GCA_965368205.1 uncultured Pseudomonadaceae bacterium
GGTAGTGGTCCTTGAGGCGGAGTCACAGCCTGCTTATCACAGCTCTGGCCGTTCCGCAGCGATGTACATTGAAGGCTACGAAAACCAGGTGGTACGCCAACTGACTCAGCGCGGCAAAACGTTCTTCTTTACACCGCCACCCGGGTTCAGTGAGACGCCCCTGGTCACTCAGGCTGGTGGCTTGACCGTGGCAGGACCAGGTGAAGAAGCAAAGCTCGAAAACTATTTGGAAACCTGGCGGGCACATTGCCCGGAACTGGACAGTATCAGTACTGCACAGGCCCGGGACATCATTCCTATTCTGCGCTCAGACTGGGTCAGTGCCGCAGCATACGACCCCAGCTGGCATAACATAGATGTGCACGCTCTGTTACAGGGTTATCAACGCGGTATCAAACAACGCGGCGGCACAGTAATAACGGACTTTCGCACCGATCAGATCGAACGGGTTGCGAATCAGTGGCATATCCATTGCGCTGACAAGCAGATTAAAGCACCCATTCTGATCAATGCCGCTGGCGCCTGGTCAAACCATGTTGCAGAGCTCGCTCAGGTTGATACTTTACCCCTGACACCTCTGCGCAGAACCGCGGCAATTGTTCCAGCCCCCGAAAACTGTAGAGACTGGCCGCTACTTCACACAGTAAGCGAAAACCTTTATTTCAAACCGGAAAGCCCCGGTCTGATGGTCTGCCCTCAGGATGAAACACCCAGCCCTGCAATGGACGCCTATGCCCATGACATCGATATCGCACAAGCCATGGATACATTTACCCAGGTCGCCGACTTTGACGTGAAGAGCGTTATGCACAGCTGGGCGGGGTTACGCACCTTCACACCGGACAGATTCCCAGCAGTTGGCTTTGACCCGAAACACCCCGAATTCTTCTGGCTGGCGGGACAGGGTGGTTTTGGCATTCAAACTTCACCCGGCCTGGGTGCATTGGCCGCAGATCTGGTGAAACATAAACGTCCACAGGATGCGCAGCAGCTGGTCGAGCAGATCAGAGTAGAACGGTTTTAATCCAACCGCTATTTTCCAGCGCATACGAAATTTTCGAAGATCGGTTATGCTGCCATACTAAAGCCGCAGACAAAGGGGAAAGGTACATGAAAATTAATGTTGAAGTGGACATCACACCGGAAGAGCTCAGACGATTCATGGGGCTACCGGACGTACACGAATTGCAGCAAGGTATGATCGAACAATTCACCCAACGACTACAGTCTTCGGCTGAACAACGCGACGAATTCATACAGGGTATGTTCAAGAATGCGATGGGACCCTGGCAGGCATTTTCAAATGTCATGAACACGGCCAGCAAATCAGGCAAAGGCAGCAGTAAAAGCAACCCCGAAAAATAAGCCAGGAAAATCAGATGAGCGAATTAGATCCAAACCCCGGCAACTCCGACATTGAAGTCAGACGATGGGCGGCAGCTACGCATATCGCCGCAGTAGCCGGCTACGTTATCCCGTTTGGCAATATCATTGGACCGCTGCTGGTCTGGCAATTGAAAAAAGAAGATGGCCAACTCATCGATGACCAGGGTAAAGAGTCCGTTAACTTTCAGATTACCGTATCTATTGCCATGCTGGTCTCGGCTCTTCTGACGTTAATTCTGATCGGTTTTGTACTGATTTTTGTGATTGGTCTGGGTGCGCTGATTCTTGTGGTGATCGCCGCGATCAAAGCTAACGACGGTGAAGCATACCGATATCCGCTGACATTGAGGTTCATCAAATAGACCTGACCTGGTACTGGGTGCTGCGCAATGATTCAGGTCACCGCTGCTTTCCCCGGGCGAACCAGTCCAGCGGCGGCAACCAGCAGCACCGCCGCCAGCAGGCTGGCCATAACAAAGTCTCCACTGGCATCCGCCATACGCCCAGATACAGCAGGACCTATCAGCTGGCCCAGTGAAAAAGCCACAGTCATGGAACTGACGGCAAACGCAACTCTGTTCGGCGCCGCTGTTCGAGCCGCGCTCAAACCCAATGCAGTGATGGCGCCAAACGTCGCTCCCAGCAGCACACACGCCAGCAACAATCCGACATAACTGCCGCTGAGGCCGGCCAGAACAACACCCACCGCTTCCACCAGATAAGCCAGTTTAAGGGTATTCAGAAGACCAAAGCGGTTGGCAACCCATTGCCAGAGGTAAACCGATGGTACAAAGGCCAAACCAACCACGGTCCAGACACTGCGAACGTCCACACCAGGAGTATCGAGTCGCTGGGCCATAGCCACGACAAAAGTAGCCGCCACCACATAACCAAAGCCAAAAAACCCGTAGCCGATAATCAGCCGCCACAGAGTCCAGTCAAAGCCCGAATCAAAGCGCTGCCGGGACACAACAGGTATCGGTTGAAACTGATGTTTACCAATCAGAAACCAGGCAACCGCCATCAGGCCTGCAGACAAAGCACCCAACCGAGCCCACTGGGTACTGACGTCACCACCACCGTAAACCGCCAGCATACAGATCAGAATGCCTAAACCGACGCCAGCAAAGTGCACGTTACCAAATTTTTCCTGGCGCTCTTTGGCAAGCACGAACATAAGGTGTGTGGTAACGGCCACCAGACAGAAAGCACTCGCCACACCGCTTAAAAACCTCACCGCCAACCACAGATTGAAGCTGTTTGCTTCAGCACCAAGGTACGTGGTGACTGCACTTGCCATCAGTGAAGCTGCGAGCCAGATGCGGATATACGGCGACTGGGTGATGGCTGGCGCAAGCAAGGCACCTACCAGATAACCTATAAAATTGGCGCTGGCCAGATCTCCAGCCGTTGCAAAACTCCAGTTATATTGCGCCACCATTTCCGGCAACAATGGCGTATAGGCAAAACGGCCAATGCCCATAGCACTGGCCATCACCAGGGTGGCGCTGATCACCCAGCGGCTTGCAGGACTTAAATGCAACAGACGATGTCCGAGGCAGGGGTGTCGAAACTACCCCGCTGACTCGTTGCGCAGGTCGGGCAATTGATAACCCTGAGCGTCGAGGTCTGCACGGACGATTTTCTTGTCCATTTTACCGGTTGATGTCAGCGGGATTGAATCTACAAACAGGACATCGTCCGGCAGCTGCCACTTGGCAAAGGCGGTTGCGCAATGTGCCAGCACAGTTTCAACACTCACCTCTTTGCCAGGCTCAAGAATCACCAACGCCACGGGGCGTTCATCCCATTTAGGATGAGGCTGCGCAACCACGCAGGCCTGGGCAATACCGTCCAGGGCAACAATGTGGTTTTCCAGATCAACCGAAGATATCCATTCACCGCCACTCTTCACCAGATCTTTAGAGCGATCGCTGATGATCAGATACTCTTCTGGATCTATCTTGCCCACGTCGCCGGTAATCAACCAACCGTCATGGAATTTTTCCGGTTGTGGGTTGTTGTAATATTCTGAGCAGATCCACGGGCCGCGAATCAGAATCTCACCCACGGTTTCGCCATCGTGCGGCAGCGGGTTGAACTCTTCATCAAATATTTCCAGCTCAATTCCAGGCATCAGCTGACCCGCTTTGGCGACGTTTGCAAACTGCTGATCTTCGCTTATGGATAATTGAGACCTTTTCATAACCCGCCGTGACAAGGTAGCCAGAGGTGACGTTTCAGTCATTCCCCAGCCCTGAATCATCTCCACACCCAACTCATCCAAATACCAGCGAATCAGCGACGGCGGCGGCGCGCTGCCGCCACAGGTCAAACGGGAAAGATTCGACAAGTCGTACTTGCCTGGACTGCCTTGATAAAGCCCTTTGATGCCCTGCCAGATGGTAGGCACACCGGCAGAAACCGTAACGCCTTCGGATTCAATTAACTCTAGCAGACGTTTAGGGTCCATGAAGCGGTGTGGCATGACCTGTTTGCAACCCAACATAAGGGCGGACCAGGGTAACCCCCAGCCCATGGCGTGAAACATCGGTACAATACCTAACAACGCATCGGTGGCCGACAGATTCATTGAGTCAGTCATACACTGGGCCATGGTGTGCAGATACTGTGAGCGGTGTTCGTACTCAACACCTTTCGGATGACCGGTGGTTCCACTGGTGTAACACAGGCCAAGGGGCGAGTTTTCGTCGATGCTGGGCCAATCATAATCTGTCGGCTTGCCGGCAATGAAGTCTTCGTAGTCCACCGGGTTGGGTAAGTCTGTCTGCCAGCCTTCAAAACCTTCTTCAGTGGCCACAACGACCCGCTCCACTGAAGGCATACGATCTTTGAGCACTTCCAGGAGAGGCAGGGCGTCTGCATCGACAATAATAATTCGGTCCTGGGCATGGTCGATGATGTATTCAAGGTCTTTATCCGACAGACGGATGTTGAGGGTATGCAACACCGCACCCATACCCGCGCACGCATGGTAAGCCTCGAGGTGACGGGAGCCATTCCACATGAACGTGCCAACACGATCGCCAATCTGGATACCCGCCTCTTGCAGCGCATGCGCCAGCTGGTGGGCACGATTACGGGTTTCAAGATAGGTCTGCCGGCGCACACCGTTCTGCGTTGCTGTCACAATCTCTTCATTTGGAGCAACCTTTGCGCCACGGTCTAAAATTGTGTGCATCAATAAAGGCGTATGTTGCATGGCCATTGTAGAATTCTCCCAGTTTCTATTATTTTGCTGCCCAAGCTTATCATGGGCTAAGGATGTATTTTGCCAGACAATACGATGGCTGAAGAGGCCCATGAGCACATGCTCAACATTCCACATTCGAGCGCCCTGGGCATGGAGTTTGTCTCCAAGGGGGTTGACGAATGTGAGCTGTTAATCCGCTACAGCGAGCATCTTGTGGGTGACCCGGACCGTGGCGTGATTCATGGCGGTGCCATCACTGCGCTGCTCGACAATGCAGCAGGCATGGTCGCCCGCCCCCCTGAAATGCCGCCTGAACAGGCGGCCATCGCCACCCTCGATCTACGCATTGATTATATGGGTTCTGCCAAACCCGGCCTGGATGTACACGCGCGCGCGCACTGTTTTAAGCGCACAACTAATATCGCCTTTGTCCGAGCCATCGCTTTTGTCACCTCTCCGGATGATCCCATCGCGACGTGCACCGCAACATTCATGCTGGGCACTCGAGCTACACCATTTGTCGACACCCCGCCGGAGGCCACATGAAAATTCTGCAGAACTTACGCGACCAGGGTCGCGGCCAGGATCTAGCGGCGGTACTGGCACAGATACCCTATGCAGAATTTCTCGGGCTTGAGGTAAGCCAACAGGGGCAGGAAGTGATCACGGTACTGCCTTTTGCAGAGCATCTGATTGGCAACGTCACTTTGCCGGCTCTGCATGGTGGCGCAGTAGGCGCCATGTTGGAAATGACCGCCGTCCTACAGCTGATTTACGACACCGAGTGTGAGCGGCTGCCAAAAACCATAGACGTCTCCATCGACTATCTGCGCTCTGCCCGGGCGACCACTACCTACGGTCGCGCCATCGTAACGCGACGCGGCCGTCGCGTAGCTAACGTACGTGTTGAGTTGTGGCAGGAGTCCAGAGATAAACCCGTGGCAGCAGGACATGGACACTTTCTGTTATCGCCGCTTGGCGACGAAAGCAAACAAGCAACTTAAAACTGAGTGCCCAAAAGAATCTGAAACACAACGTCGGACGCGCTTTCGTTTTTCAGATCTTCAATGATGGCAAGGTCCAACCACAGACGCTCTGTCAGACCAAAACGACCGCCGATGGTACCCAGCACGCCGCCATCGGCTATCAGCGGATTACCGCTTTCAATAACATCGGTATGCGCATCAAGCTGGGCTAAAAATTCAATCCGTGGATGTAACGGAATCTGCAGGCCCACGTGACCAAACCCTAACCAGGACACCTGCGCCTGGGGCAGCAATTTACCTTCGCCCAGGTAGCTTACGCCACCGGAAAGTGTCAGGCGCACATCTAACAGCGCAGAAACCAGATCAATTTCGTATTCCCCCCAGATAGACACATCCATAGCTTCCGAGCCCGATAGATCCTCAACGTTACCGGTTGGAAACTTCACCTGGGAACGCAGGGCAAATGCCTGGCCGGGTCGGTCCATCAGCTGCAGGCCAACAAAGCCACGCACATCGCCATAAGACTTAACGCTGTCAGAAAAATCGGCATAAACAACGCCATCTGAACGCACCAGATAGTCGAGCCGACCACGCGGGGCGAGTGACCGCCCGCCATCCGGCAGACCAAAAAGTTCATGAAACTCATCCACCACACCATCAAACGCGCCGCCCGTGTGGGCGATATAAGGCAGCTCAGCGCCCCACTCCCACCGTTCACCGATCCTGCCGCGGATACGCAGGCTGGACAGGACTGATTCACCATCAAAAAAAACAAACGTACCTGCACGTCCGTCACTCTGAAAATTATTTGCAGCTTCGATATTGAGGGTCATCTCGAGGGTATCCACCAGAGTACGCGCGCCGACCACACGAGGGATACCGTACAACTGAACCACTGGACTGACATTGCGGACTCGCAACGGGCCGTGCATAAAAGACAGAGGCGCGGTGGTTGTCCGACCGTGGTCCACAATACCGTCCGGGTGAAAGGCCACTTCTGCCTGTTCCTCCGCAGAAATCTGCAAGGCGCATATCATACCCAGCAGGCAGAACAAGCTGACCCGCCAGTGCAATGTAAATCCCATGTACACAATCTGTCCCGTTTCGATCGCTGCTTTATAACAAAAAGTGATCAGAACGCCTGTTGTCTTGCGCACACTTAAATGCCGAAGAGAGAGATTCACGCGAACTGCTTCACACTTCCAGCTGCGGTAGACTCTGGCGGCAAAGACAAACCGGGGAGAAGCACATGACTGAACTTGATCAATGGCTGTCACAAGTCAGCGAAGACATTATTGAGCCGGAACGGCCCATTGTAGACCCACATCATCACCTCTGGCGACAGCCAAACTGGACCTATGAACTGAGCGAACTCTGGGGTGACACCGACAGCGGTCACAACATCACGCACACCGTTTTCCTGGAATGCGGCTCCAGCTATTTCAGTGAGGGACCAGAGCACCTGCGCTGCGTCGGAGAAACAGATTACGTGGCTGAAATTGCACAAGCATCAAAACAGGACCCTGCACGCGCCACCATAGCAGCGATTGTGGCCAAGGCTGACCTGGATAGTCCACACCTCGACGAGGTGTTAGATGCTCATGAAAAAGCAGCGCAGGGACTGTTTCGCGGTATTCGCCACGCAGGTGCCAGAGATCCGCACCCCGAAGACCTTACTATTGCCGGACGCGCCCCCGAGGGTTTGTACCAGAAAGAAGCTTTCATACGAGGCGTACAGCGTCTGGGTGAACGTGGCTACAGTTACGACACCTGGCACTACCATCATCAGAACCCATCATTCTGCGCGCTGGCAAAAGCTGCGCCGGGTACAACGATGATCCTGGACCACTTTGGCACCCCGTTAGGCGTCGGCATCTACGCAGATCAGCGAGAGACCATTTTTGAACAGTGGCAGCAGGATATTGCCGAAATCGCAAAATGTCCCAATGTGGTTGCCAAACTGGGAGGCCTGGCCATGCCGGACAATGGCTTTGGCTGGAACCAGCGCGCCACCCCGCCAACGTCTGATGAATTTGTCGACGCACAGGCACGTTACTACCACCACACGATCAAATGCTTTGGCCCTGAGCGTTGTATGTTCGAATCCAACTTCCCGGTGGATCGCCTGTCCATCAGCTACCACGTACTTTGGAACGGCTTAAAAAAGATCGCCAGCCGCTATAGCCCAGCCGAACAGGATGCGCTGTTTCAGGGCACTGCAAAACGCATCTACAAACTGTGAACCTGCTGCCGGCGACGGCGCCTGAGTTTCAGCCCCCCAACGGCAAGTAGGGCCGTCAGCAGGCTGATCACCAAACCCGGCTCAGGCGCGCCATAGCCTGTCATTGGTGCAGGCGCATAGGCTAACTGAGAAACACCAGCAACCTTGGGCAACGCCACATCACCCTCAAGGTTGCCAGCAGGATTTGTGTTGAATACCTTCTGTGATACGGCAACAAACGACGTCCAGCGACTGGCCAAGGCGTAACTCAAACCAAGGTTGGTCACCGCTGCCTGCAATTCATCATTTGTCTGCTGAGCTGAGCGCAGCGGAATTGGGGTGATAAATTCATGCATCAGTTCCGCCAGCGTGGTGCGCGCCCAGACCCGGCGTACCGCAGGACGCTGAGCAGCTTCCGACAGTACCACTGGCGTGCGCACCTGTGCCTGGTGTTGACGGCTTCGGCCCGCAATTGTCACTGTTCCTGATGATGGTGCTGCATAGCGTCCGGTGACACGAATTGTGTCACCCAGATACAGATCCGGCAGCACACGTGGCACCAGATCAGTAACCTGCAGATCGCCCCAATCAATCGCAAGGTCTGTCAGCACCGGTGTTTGCAGCCGCTCAACCAGCCTGGCCACCACACTGTGCATGTGTTCTGCATCTTTTGTCGGATCAAAATAACGAGTAAATCCACGCCCCACGCGGCCCAGCTCATCGAGCAGGTATCGATTCACCCCGGTGCCAACACCAAAGGCAAACAAACGGGCATCACCGCGTAATTGTTCCACCAGCGCCAGCACAGAGTGTTCATTGCCTATGTAACCATCGGTGAGGAAAACAACATTACGCAGCCGCTCTCCCTGCACTGGCGCGGCCAGCGCCTGGCGGATGCCCGATGTCATCTCGGTGCCCCCGGAACCCCGCAGACTCTGGACATAACTCAAGCCATAGGCAACATTATCAGGGGTGGCAGGCATGGCTCGATGAGAAAACTCTGAAGCTGCGTCGCTGAAACGGATGATACGAAAACTGTCTTCAGGGCGCAGGGATTGCAGTGCCTGGCTCATGAATCGTTTACTGGCATCAAGGGGCAAACCATTCATGGAACCAGAGCAATCGAGCAGAAACACCATTTCTCTGGCCAGCACCTGGTCTAATGCAACTGTTTCTGGTGGTTCGATCAGCAGACTGAAATAGCCCCCCTCCTCAGGCTGCCAGTGCGATAACAGGCCAGCGGACGTATCCTCGCCGGCGAGCTGATAGCGCAGCACAAAATCTTTGTTGTCCAGCACCCGCCCATCCTGCAGGGTGATATCAGCCTGGGTCGACGACACATCGCGTATTGCCAGGGGATGGGTATCGCTATGCAGCGCGTGAATGGTTCCCGCCGCCTCGAGGTTAACCTGCATAGCTACGCGTTCCGAGGTAAAGGTCGCTGGCAGATCTATACCGGCAGTCGGTGGTCGGGCCGGCAGGGCTTCGAGCACCCACTGACCAGCATCAGGGGCAGCACCCGAGATTTCATCGGTTGAAATCTCAGGTGCCACACCAGCCCCGGCAGGCTGATAACGAGGACCCACTATCAGGGGAACAACCAGTTCGTAAGCACCATCTACTTTCGGCACGATATGCGAATAGGCAATTTCAATTTCGATGGTCTGAGCAGGCATCAGGTTCGCCACCTGCTGAGTGAACATGTTAGGTCGATGCTGTTCTAACAGCGCCGCCGACTTACCCGCGCTCTTTGCAGCCTGGAATGTCTTCTGTGCGGCTTTCTTTTCCTGTATCTGCGCCACAACGACTTCATCACCCACCCGCATGGTCATTGCGTGCACCGCGGCATGTTGCTGCAGAGGAAACAGATAGCGGGCATTTAGAGGTCTCTGAAAATGATTATAAAAACGCTGCTTAAGCACAACGTTGGCGACGTCGCCAAAAATTTCCACCTGATAGTCGCTGTGAAGCGCGCTTAAAGCGACCTTCCTACTCCCACCCGGCTCATCAAGCAGGCCTTCAACAGACCCAGCAACATCGGCATACACCGGCAGGGTTATATGCAGACACAGGTAAATACAAATCAGCCTGAAACTCATGGCTTGCTCCTTAGGAAGTAGTTGTGGAATAGGGAAACAGAGACATCGATCTTTTGATCACGGCTTCAAAGTCAGCCACTTGAGCGGCACTGACGGCCTCATGCTCAGGCACTATGCGTTGCACCATGGTCCAGGTTTCTCGCGGATTCCTGGCCCACTGCCAGATGACTTCCGCGATGCTCAAAGCCTGTCGCCCGGACGCAGATCGATAAGTGATATTGACGATATAGCTCTGATTTTCCGGGGCGGCATCATTACCCGTCTGCTTATCAGCAACAGCGCGGTAGACCGTTGCACCCTGAACATGGTCCACACCTTGCAGCTGCACGTCATAGCCCATGGCGCGCAGACAGATAGTTGGGTCATGCAGGTGGCGCAGTGGCGAAGATGTGGACACCAGCAGCAACCCGAAAGGACCGTAACTGGCACGCGCAGCGCTACCGCCGTAACGCGTAAAGTAGGTTTTTTCCAACGCCGTCAGCGGCGCATCAGAACGTAAAAATCCAGCCGCAACCCGTGGCATTTCCGGGGGAGGAAGGGATGGGGATTTGTCCACGGGTTGCGGTTGGATCGCGCCAATTGACAGCGCGGAGACTAGAAACAAAACGGCAAACAATGTCCGCCTGCGTGTCAGCATGCTGGTAAAAGAAGATTGCGTTGCGGTAGAGCATTGCGCGACACGGCAACAGCGCGAGAAACCCACCACAACACTACTGGTCAAAATCACCACAAAAACCCCCAG
>CBDUMB010000065.1:0-10575 GCA_965368205.1 uncultured Pseudomonadaceae bacterium
AGTTGATCGCTGGGTCTGCCTTGCGAGAGCTTGGCTCATAAACGCAGCATGCACGCTACTGGCGGTAGCCGACGGTAGCGTAGCACCACTACAATACAGGATGTGCCGATTAATCAATGATATACAGCCGCCGTATTTCGTTCTAACAAGCCAATCAAAAGGGAAATGCTATTCAATCAGCGACTGGTATACCAGCGACTTGAACTCTCCGCGCAGACGGGTTCGGTGAGGCAGACTCTGCACCATAAACAACCCAATCAGCTGCTCCTGTGGATCCACCCAGAACGTTGTGCCCGCAGCACCGCCCCAGTTGTATTCACCCGCTGAGCTTATCTCCCCTACCAGACCAGGATCCAGCACAAGACCAAAGCCAAGACCAAAGCCTGCACCCTGACGATTGAATCCCATGGGAATATCACCCAGATGATTCATTGTCATCAGCTCAATACTCTTAGGACTGAGCAGGCGTGTACCGTCCAACTCACCACCATTGAGCAGCATCTGCGAAAAACGCATGTAATCCCGCGCGGTAGACAACAAACCGCCACCACCACCTTCAAAGGCGCCACCATCAATATATCGGGCACTTGCTGCTGCCGGTGCAACCACCAGATCAGGACCACTGGCGGCGGCAAAAAAACCACCCCCTGCGGTACCTTCGGGCGCATACATCTGCGCCAGCCTGCCAAGGTTTTCCGGCGCTATGGTGAAACTTGTATCCGGCATATCCAACGGCTCGAAAATTCGTTTTTCGAGAAATTCTCCAAAGCTCATACCGCTGAGGACTTCAACCAATCTACCCTGTACATCTACTGCGACGCTGTAATGCCATTTGGTGCCCGGCTCGTACTGAAGTGGCAGCTGACCGAGGTCAGTAACAAATTCTTTAAGGTTCTTATTCGGATTCAAGATGCCCGCTTTGCGGTAAGCCTGATCCACTTCGGTATTACCAAACACACCATAGGTAAAGCCCGCGGTATGGGTCAGCAGATCACGCACCGTAGGCTGGCGCCGTGGTTTGCGTGTCTGGCCATTTTTGGCCAGATCACCTTCGCCCACCGTGCGGCTGGTTGTGCCATCAGAAATAATGCCGGTTGCACCATCAGCGGTGGACAGAGCCACCTCGAGATCTGCCAGTTCGGGAATATAGCGAGCCACCGGATCGTTTAAGAAGAATTTGCCTTCTTCATACAACATCATCAGCGCAACCGCGGTGATTGGCTTTGTCATGGAATAGATGCGAAAAATGGCATCTTCAGTCATGGCTCGTCCGGCTTCTCGATCAGCCTGACCATAGGTCTTGCTGTACACAATCTTGCCGTTCCGGGCGATCATGCCCAATCCGCCAACCATAGTGCCATCGGCTACCCGCGCATTCATCAAGTCGGTCAGGCGCTCCAGGCGCTCGGATGATATACCGACCCGCTCTGGCTTAGTGCCGGGTAACTCTTTCGCCGCCACGGTACCTGTCAGCAGCACCACCAGCGCAAATAAAAATACATGATGCAGAGTTTTCATTTGTCCCTCTCCCCTGTTTGTTAGCCCTTGAGGCTAGCTAAAGCCGCGACAAGACACAAATAGATTTGCTCACATGAGTCATCAGACCTACCATCTGGAAACCAGAAAATCGGGAGAACAACATGGCCATTTCACCTTCATCCACGGAAGAGTTACTGGTTGAACAGGACGGACACATCGTCACCATCACCTTGAACCGGCCAGAGCGCTTAAACGCCATCAGTCGCGCCATGCTGAGTGAATTGTCGGCCAAAATGGTTGAAGCGGATAAAGATCCTGATGTGCGATGCATCATTCTGACTGGTGCTGGGCGAGGATTCTGCAGCGGCCTGGATCTTATTGATACATCAGATCGCATGGATGAGAGCGGCAGTGTCGGTGGTGGCTCCAATCGAGCGCGGCAGCTGTTTGACCTGCGAGATGCGCCCATCAACGTCATGTGGCATACCGACACACCCATCATCTGTGCAATCAATGGCGCAGCCGCGGGTTACGGTATGGATATGACACTGTTGTGCGACATGCGCATCATGTCTGAGAACGCCAAACTGGCCGCGGTAACAGCCAAACGCAATGTTGTGCCGGAAAGTGGCGGTACCTGGCTTCTGCCGCGCCTGGTTGGTTGGGCTAAAGCGGCTGAACTTTACTATCGCGGCCGTACCATTGACGCTCAGGAAAGCCTCGAGATTGGCATTGTGAATGCGGTTGTACCTAACGACAAACTTATGGAGACCGCACGCGAATGGGCCCAGGATGTTGCAGATAACGCCCCGGTTGCTGTGCAGACCACCAAGCGCATGATGCGCATGGGTATGGAGGAATCTTACGATACCGCCGTTGACCACCTGATGGTGCATTTAAGCGGCCTGTTCCAGAGCGAAGACTTCAAAGAGGGTTTGCAGGCTTTTATGGAGAAGCGCAAACCCAAGTTTACCGGCCGCTAAACGACTTTAATCTGCCGCTTTGGCGTCACGCCGAATGACCTGGGCACCTTCCGGGTCAATCGGCACACCATGCACTATCCGCGCATTGGCGTGGCCAAGCTGTTGCAGCGACATCGCTGACTGCAGCGCACTCCACAGCCCCTGCGCATCCTGCGCCTGGTTAACGCTCTGTTTCGCCAGTCTAAGCCCCATCGCTGGACGCTTGGCAATACGTTCCGCCATTTGCGTGGTAAAACCTGTTAACTCTGTAGCAGGGACCACCTGATTCACCATGCCGCATGCTTTGGCTTCAGTAGCAGACATCATGCCACCCGTGAACAGCAATTCTTTCGCCTTGCGCACTCCGAACTCCCAGGGGTGACCAAAGTACTCAACCCCGTTTACACCAAAGGCTACAACGGGGTCAGAAAAAGTTGCACCTTCTTCTGCGATGATCAGATCGCAGACCCACACCAGCATCAATCCTGCGGCAATCACTTTGCCCTGTACTTCCGCAATGGTAGGTTTGGGCAGATTACGCCAGCGCCAGCACAGCCCCAGATACAACTCCTCTTCCATAGCCTGCTGGCCAGCTTGACCCGGTTGATCAAAGCCACCCCAGGTACCCACCGTTTGAAAGTCAGACATCTGCGCACTGTCACGCAAATCGTGACCGGAAGAAAAGTGCGGCCCATTTGCCGCTAGAACAATGACTTTCACCTGCTCATCACGTGCGGCGAGATCGAATGCATCATTAAGCTCATAGAGCATCTGTTTGTCCTGGGCGTTACGCTGCTCAGGACGGTTTAAAGTAATGCGCGCAACGCCGCTGTCCGCCACCTCATAAACTACCGTTGAAAACTGTGTCATCTCACCCTCTACGCCTTAGAATACGAACCTGATCTTAGCAACACCTATCACCTGGAGTACACGGGCGTGCAATTAAACAACCGTGGCACCATAAACTGGCGCTGGTGGGCGGCAGCTGGCCTGTTCAGTCTGGGTTTTATCGGCCTGCTCTGTGGCACCTCGTTGAGTGAACGCCCAGATGTTGTTGAATCCAGCTGGTTGACCAAAGCATATTACGCGCTGGGTCTGTTTGTGGTTGGGGGTTTAGACATCGGCACACCCCAGGATGGCACCTGGTGGTCTCGCAGCATGTTGTGGATAGCCTACTTTGGCGCGCCATTTCTTACTGCCTCTGCGGTCATCGACGCGCTGATACAGGCAATGTCCAGAGACGGCTGGCATCTGCGCCGGATGCAGGACCACATTGTTATCTTCGGCTCCGGCCCGTTAACACTGAGTTACCTGCGACTGCTGCGTAAAAACGGCAGCGCGCAAAGTGTCATTGTGATCGACAAACACTTTGATCCAGTACGGGAACAGGAGCTGACAAACAAGTTTGGGGTCACCACTATCGTCGGTGACTTGACCCACGACTACCTGCTGCAGCAGTTGCGTATGCACAAAGCGCGCAGAGTATTGCTGTTCGGCAACGACGATTTCCAGGCTTTCGAAGCTGCAGCGCGTATTCTTGCCATTGCACCAGCATTAGCCGGCAAGCTGATTCTGCACTGTCATAACCTGCGATTCATGCGTTCCCTGCAGGACACTGAGCTGGCCCAGAGCTGCCACACCTTTAACACCTACAACCTCGCGGGTAGTGGCTTTGTTGAGGACCATCTGGTTGAACACTTTCATCAGACCAAGTCTCGCGACGTGGTCGTGATGGCCGGTTTTGGCAGGTTTGGCCAATCTGTTTTAGAAGGATTGCAGAATGTTGGCGCCGGTGAAATTGAACACGTCTGCGTCATTGATATCGATGCCGACAGGCGTGTGTTGGTGGCGGACGAGCAGGAAAGAATTGGCGAGGGCTACAAACGTACGGTCTTTCAGGGAGATATATCTCATCCCGTGGTATGGGAACAATTAACCCGCACAGTAAACCTTGGCGATGCAGAACCTACTGTGATTCTGGGTACAGGGAAAGAACAGGACAACCTGCGCACGGCGCTATGGATCAAGGAACGCTACCCTAACGCCCTGGTGTTTGCCCGCACCAACGACATTTCCATGTTTGCTTCGAGCGTCGGGGCCGGCCGTAACATTAAAAGCATCAGTATTACGCAGCTGATGGAGGATCACATACCGGCGCAATGGTTAGGTTAAAAAGTGAAGGTGCAATAACCTCAGACCTCGGTTTCCTCCCAACTGTTAAAAAAAGTAACTTCCCTTGCCGCTTTACGATCTGCGGGTTTAAGCACCGCATTTTTTGTGTAACCGACAGGCAACATGACCAGATGCTGATGATCTTCGGGCATGCGTATTATCTCCGCCACATTCGATTGTCGCGCAGCTAACAATGTGGTCCACGTGGCACCAATTCCTCTGGCCCGCAGTGACAACATCAGCGACCACGCCGCCGGCAGGATGGATCCGTAGTAGGCCACTTCAGCTGCTGTCGACACTTCCGCAGGTCGACCGGGCGCGCACACAAAGATGAGGGCGGGCATATTCGGTAGATTATTCAACAGTGCTTTGTGAGTGGGTTTCATTGCCATACCCCGTTGTGCCAGTAACTCAGTCAGCACCTCGCCATAAAGCAGTGCCAGCCGACTTTTGGCCTGGGGTTCATCCACCACTATGAATCGCCAGGATTCGCCTGCCATACCCGTCGGTGCCTGGACCGCGTTATCTATGCAATCAAGCAACACAGACCGCTCTACGGAACGCTGCAGATCGAGGTTTCGCCGCACCGAACGTGTGGTACGAAGAAAGTGATCAAATTGATCGATCCCAAGCCCCGCTAACTCATCAGCCATCTGCACAATTCCAATTTATGTATCTAACCCAGCGGAAAAAAATTTCCGCTATGGGCATCAAAACGAATTACAGCCTACAATGTTGCCTGACGACAAACCAAGAAATTCCATGGCTAAACTTTCTGTACTAGATTTATCCCCGATCAATGAAGGGCAAACAGCTGGCGATGCTCTGGCCAACTCTTTAAGCCTGGCCCAGCACGCAGAAGCGCTGGGCTACCACCGTTACTGGGTGGCGGAACACCACAATATGCCTGGCATCGCCAGCGCAGCTACCGCGGTGGTCATCGGACACATAGCTGGAGGTACCCAGCGTATCAGGGTAGGCGCTGGCGGCATCATGTTACCTAACCATGCGCCGATTATGGTGGCCGAGCAGTTTGGTACGTTAGAAGCGTTGTTCCCCGGACGAATCGATCTTGGCCTTGGACGCGCGCCGGGTACCGATGGTGTTACCGCCCAGGCACTGCGGCGCACGCTGAATTCAGATCCGAATAAGTTCCCGCAGGATGTAATCGAGTTACGCGAATATCTGAAAGACGCTCAACCCAACGCACGGGTTCGCGCTGTCCCCGGTGAAGGCAGCCATGTGCCCTTGTATATCCTTGGCTCCAGTCTGTTTGGCGCCCAACTGGCAGCCATCCTCGGCCTGCCGTTTGCTTTTGCCTCGCATTTCGCGCCAGCTGCCATGATGCAGGCACTGCAGATCTATCGCAGCGAATTCGAACCGTCAGAAAGCCTTAAGGCTCCTTATGTCATCCTGGGCTACAACATCTGCGCAGCTGACACTGAAGCTGAGGCACGCTATTTACGCACTTCTGGACTGCAGGCTTTTTTGAATCTGCGCTTTGGCGCTCCGGGCAAACTGCCGCCACCGGTGCAGGATTTCGACAACACGCTGACGGCTCAGCAGCAACAGGTCATGGCGCAGATCAGCTCCGCAGCCTCGGTTGGAACGGCTGAACAGGTACGCCAGGACGTAGAAGCATTTCTGCAGCAGACCCAGGCTGATGAACTGATCGTTACCAGTCAGATTTATGACCACGCTGCACGTCTTCGCTCTTACGAGATTGCCAAACAAGCCTGCTGCGGCTTGTAAGGCAATTTTTCCAGCCTGTACGTTAGGGCATAAACCAGATTGGCGATGACCAGGCACGATCCTGGATCACAGCCTGCATATCGGGCCTTGGCGTAACCCCTGCGCGGATCGCGTCATAAGTAGACCAGCGACAGCTGGGGTTCTCCAGCACACGCACGTAATAAAAAGCGCGCTGATTGGGATCAAAGTCCGGATCCTGCCAGACGGTCACTAACTCGGCGTTGCCTTTGCCAGGCGTTGTAGAGCAGTCTGTAAGATCAACACCTGCGCCATTGTCAGGACAGCGTCCGGTAGCAGGATCCACAGCCAGACCATCACCACAGGCGACATCAATCACGCGTTCACGCGCTTCGCCGTCCGCCAGCCAACCTTTGACTATCTGCAGACGCTGTAGATTCTGCGTATCCGGATCTTTACTTGCCCACAGATAGAAAGAAGGCATTTTATCTCCGTCGCGCAACAGGTCTGAACCCATCGGCACACCAGCCGCGTAGGCCTGTTCGATGGCGTTATCCGCATTCACAAGGTCATCAGACAGGCCATAGCCGGCAAAAAAGCGCACCTTGATGTGCGGGCCGCTGGTGCTGAAGGTTTCTTTCCGCCGCATCGCGTCATAGATCGAATCCCGGGTGTTCGATTCCGCCCACACACCTGCCAGACCGGAGGCCCCCCAGTATTGAGAGGCACCCTGTGCATATTGCGGGTCACCTTCGGGAGAACTGTCTAACGGCACGGAACCACGCAGCTGCGGTTCGATGTCCATTAAACCGGTTTTGCTCCAGTAGTTGTCTTCTTCAAACGAACCCGCCGCGTTGTGCGTATCTGATGCGCCAATGACACCAAATTTGAAAGGGTTAAAGCCCTGTTCAGCCTCCATTTTCAAACCGTTCAGATAAGCTTCTCGCACATAACTGCCGTTCGGCTGTGAAGGTAAAGTGCTGGCTACTCGGATGGGCATGATTTCAAAATCTGCCCATTCGTCATTAGGCGATAACAGAGGATGTGTGTCGGACGTGCCTTTCACCTGTGTATTCTCTACCAAAGGCTCATTGCGCATGCGTTGTTCCGCGTAAGCGGCATCTATCGGCACATCCGAGTTGTAGCGCACATCCGTAAACATCCACCCATTAGATCCGTTGGAGTTGTGTGGTATGGCCAGAGACTCGCGTCCTTCAGCCCGATTGGCATCCATCCAGTCCCACAGATCTTCGGGGTCAGATGAATCCAGGCGGCTGAACGGCTGCGTGGGTACATCACCACCTTTAAAAATCACGTTGCGATGCAGGTTCTCAAACTGAGGGCCTGAAGTGGTGTATTCATAGCCAATAAAGGTTGTGAAGTTGCCCGGGTCATTGTGCCTTTCTGCAGCCTCAATGACTTCTCTCCAGGCGCTGCGAGCGACGTTTCGATCATCAAGATCATCTTCGCCGCCGTCCTGCAACGACACCAGATGTCCGATAACAGACTGAAATGCTTTGCTTGAACCTTCCGCTGAAGTTGCACCCGCAACCACATCAGACAATCTGTGCTCCGCAAAATCGCCCTGCTTGGAACCCAGCGCGCGCATCATGCCAAGATAAAAAGCGTGATCTGATACCGCCAGAAAATCCAATGGCTTTTTCATCTGCATCTGAAAGCCTGACGCATGCGAAATGGCGCCGCCTTTAGCAAATTCATAGGCGTCGTCAGGCGTACCCCGCGTACCCATGAGGTAGGCGTCAAAAGACAGCACAGTATGAATGTGTGTATCGCCAAAGTAGGCATTACGCTGCGGATTGCTCGAGATTTGCGGCTCACCTGCCTCGACCGTGGTGTCGGGCGGCATCTCGACGGGTGGCGCTGTCGCCGGCGCTTCACTGACCTGATCCTGACCGCAACCAACCAGGATCAGACACCCCAACATTACAACGCTGAATCGCATTGCTCTCCCCTTATTTATCAATACCCTCGAGGAGAAACACTACGCCTGGGCGGCATGCCTTTCAACCGGCATGCCTGCATTTCAAAAACTATCTGAGCTGGGGCCTGATCGCTAACCGTTGGGGTTAATCAGATACTTTTTACCTGTTGCCTGCTGAGCATAGGTCTGCAGTACATCGAGTTGCAGCGCCTCACTGAGAGAAATTTCAGCTGCGTAACTGCTGGCAAAAGTAGTGCGCACTTCGTCAGCAACACGCTGACGCAACTCTTCGGCTTTTTCACGCCCCACTTTCTGTAGAAATGGGGTCAGCAGCCAGCCACCCAGGGACCACGACATACCATAAGCTCGGCGCAGGACGGTAGGCGAGCGATCCAGTCCACCATAAATGTAAACCTGCTTATGCTGAGTCGAACCATAACGACTGTATTCAGAGGCTGTTGCAATCGCTGCCGCCTCCATCGCACTCAGAATCTGGCTCGCCAGCTCACCACCGCCGGTGGCATCAAAAGCAAGGTATGCGCCGGTTGCGGCAATCGCGTCCGTCAGGTCCTGCATAAACGTATCCTGGCTGGAGTCGCAAACGTACTTGGCACCCAGGTCCTTCAACAAGGCAGCCTGTTCAGGTTTACGCACCACATTCACCAGCGGCACATCGTCTGCAATGCAGATCTTCTGCAGCATCTGCCCCAGATTTGACGCAGCAGCGGTATGAATAAGACCGCTGTAGCCTTCCATACGCATGGTTTCCACCATACCCAGCGCAGTCAGGGGATTAACAAAACAGGACGCACTTTCAGCGGGCGTTACACCGTCGTGCATGACCAATGCCTGACCGACGTGCAGCGTTCGGTACTGGCTGTACATCGCGCCACCCAGTACCGCAACGGTTTTGCCCATCAATGCCTGCGCCTCAGGCGAACTGCCGGCGGCAATCACCACACCAGCACCTTCATTACCCACCGGCATGGATTCATCAAATCTGCCGGCCATATGTTTCAGCAGACCACTGGGTATATCGGCGCTGATTGTTGGTGCACTGGCGCTGCCACCCTGCACCGCAGTGGATAGATCTGCCATGCCGACCAGCAAGCCCAGATCAGACGGGTTGATGGGTGAGGCTTCCACACGCACCAAAATTTCGTTGTCGCCGGGTGGGACGACGTCTACTTCCTGCAGGCTCAGCTCTAATTTGCCGGCAGAGGTCACCAGGGACCGCAACTGCAATCCACTTTTGGGGATATCACTCATGATGTTCTCTCTTGAAAAAAGACGAATACCTTCACCTGATACGGCGCCAATGGCAATAGTTTGCAGGCGAGTTAAACTAGTAGCGATGAGATGGAGAGCATTCTGCAAACTGTTACCACCAGCACAATAAAAGAAATCTTCCCCGGTGCCAGCCTGCAGGATCTAGGCACCCCTGATCTGACTTTCGTCGACTGGGGTGTGCTGGACTATTTTGGCTGGGTTCATCCGGCTGGACACTCCGGTTGCGTAATCGCGCCGATCAACGGCGAGCTGCGGGGTATGCAGATGCGGCGCATGCAGAACCACAGCGCAAAACCCCGTACCCATATGTGCAGCTGGTGCCACCATGTTTATCGCAGCCGTGGAACCGCCATGTTTTCCACCCGCGTAGTGGGTTCCGATGGGCGTCGCCGGATCGGAAACTACATCTGCCTGAACCTTGATTGCAGCCTTCGGATTCGTAACCTCGCCAGCGACCCACCGACCTATCTACCTGAAACTATTGAACTTTCTCATAAAGTCTGGCGATTACAGACCAATATCACCAGTTTCATGGCACGGGCAAATTTGCTCGCCGACCTGCTCTAACCGGGCGCATTTCTGATGCGCATTCGGTTATAATTTAGGGCTCGTTTTGCAGAGTGACTGGAGTCGCTCTCTACAACAACGCCCAATCAAACCTTTTCGATTATTAAAATGACATGCGGAGCTGAGCATGAACTTAGACACCTTTAGACAAGAAGCCCGTGATTGGCTGAACGAAAACTGCCCACAGGAAATGCGCCTGGGTGCGGTGCACTTTGAAGACGCGTACGAGGTCTATCAGTCCGACGCAGCCAACACCTGGCGCGATCGTGCCGCAGCACGCGGTTGGACAGCACCCACCTGGCCAAAAGAATATGGCGGTGGCGGCTTGAGCAAAGCCGAAGCCGGTGTACTCAGCGAAGAACTGGTGCGCATCAAGGCGTTGCCACCGGCCACCGGCATGGGTTTAGCCATGATTGGGCCAACCCTTTTAGAAATGGGTACAGAAGACCAACG